>NZ_SOBG01000004.1 GCF_004365575.1 Hypnocyclicus thermotrophus | reverse complement strand
CAATAGCAATGGAAGAAGGATTAAGATTTGCGATAAGAGAAGGTGGAAGAACAGTAGCATCAGGAGTTGTTTCTAAAATCATTAAATAATCAAAAAAAACTTTGACAAATATAAAAAATATGATATAATATCGGGACGTGAAGGGTTTACTTCGCGTCCTGAATAATGATTAGGAGGTGCAATCTTTAAATGGCTGCAAGTAAATTAAGAATATATTTAAAAGCTTATGATCACAAATTATTAGATCAATCAGCTAAAAAAATAGCTGAAACTGCAAAAAAAGCAGGAGCTGAAATAGCAGGGCCAATGCCATTACCAACAAAAATTAAAAGATATACAGTGTTAAGATCTGTGCATGTAAATAAAGATTCGAGAGAACAATTTGAAATGAGAGTACACAGAAGAATGGTTGAAATATTAAATTCTGACCAAAACATAATTAAATCATTAACATCTGTAAATTTACCAAGCGGTGTTGGAATAGAAATTAAACAAGCGTAATTATTTTGTAAAAACTTACAGAATAATACACGTTGACGACACACGAGGAAAAGTTGTCAACCAATATATTATTTGATGGAGGTAAAAAATGACTGGAATTTTAGCGAAAAAAATTGGTATGACTCAAATTTTCGAAGATGAGAAATTAATACCAGTAACAGTAATCGAAGCAGGACCTAATTTTGTATTACAAAAGAAAACAGTTGATACAGATGGGTACAATGCTATCCAATTAGGTTTTGATGAAAAAAGAGAAAAAAACACTACTAAACCTATGATGGGGATATTCAACAAAGCGGGAGTTAAACCTCAAAGATTTATAAAAGAATTTAAAGTTGATACAGTTGATGGATATGAAATTGGACAAGAAATCAAAGTTGATGCATTAAATGGTGTTGAGTATATAGATATTACAGGAACATCAAAAGGTAAAGGTACAGCTGGGGTTATGAAAAGACATAACTTTGGTGGAAACAGAGCTACTCACGGGGTTTCAAGAAACCATAGATTGGGAGGATCGATTGGACAATCATCTACACCTTCTAAAGTTTTAAAAGGAACTAAAATGGCTGGAAGACTTGGAAATGAAACTGTAACAGTTCAAAATCTTAAAGTTGTAAGAGTAGATGTAGAAAATAACTTATTATTGGTAAAAGGAGCTGTTCCTGGACCAAAAAACGGTTACTTAGTAGTAAAACCAGCGGTAAAAAAATAGTTTGAAAGTTTATCGTAGGTGTTTGAGGAAGGAGGAAAAAAATGCTATTAGATTTATTTAATATAAATGGAGAAAAGACTGGTACTGTAGAAGTAAATGATGCGGTATTCGGAATTGATCCAAATAAAGCGGTTATACATGAAGTTTTAACTGCTGAATTAGCGGCAGCAAGACAAGGTACAGCTGCAACTAAAACAAGAGCTATGGTTAGAGGAGGGGGAAGAAAACCTTTCAAACAAAAAGGAACTGGTAGAGCAAGACAAGGTACAATAAGAGCTCCTCACATGGTTGGTGGAGGGGTAGCGTTAGGACCTCAACCAAGAAGTTATGAGAAAAAAGTTAATAAAAAAGTTAGAAAATTAGCTGTTAAATCTGCTTTAGCTGCTAAAATACAAGAAGGTAATTTAGTAGTAATAGATGGTGGATTTGATGAAATAAAAACTAAAAAAGCTATAACTTTAGTAAAAGCATTAGAAGCTAACAATAAACAATTATTTGTTGTTAATGACTTGACAGCAGAAGCTGATTGGAATTTATATTTATCAGCTAGAAACTTAGTTAATGCTGTTGTTTTACAACCAAATGAACTAGGTGTTTATTGGTTACTAAAACAAGAAAAAGTTATTGTGACAAAAGAAGCACTTAAAACAATCGAGGAGGTGCTAGCATAATATGAATTTATACGATATAATAAAAAAACCTGTAATCACTGAAAAAAGTGAATTACAAAGAAGAGAAAATAATGTATATACTTTTATAGTTGATAAAAGAGCTAATAAGATAGAAATAAGAAAAGCTGTTGAGAGTATATTCGGTGTAAAAGTAGAAGAAGTAAACACTTTAACTGTAAAGCCTGAATTAAAAAGATACGGTATGAGAGTATATAAAACTAAATTTGTAAAAAAAGCTATGGTAAAAGTAAAAGATGGAGATAAAATCAATCTTTTTCCAGAAGTTTAAAAATGAAAAATATAGATAATTATAGGTCGTGGAGGTAAAAAATGGCAATAAGAAAATTAAAAGCTATTACTAATGGTACTAGACATATGTCTAGATTAGTAAATGAGGAAATAGATAAAAATAAAAGACCTGAAAAATCTTTAACTGTTCCTTTAAAAGCATCATATGGAAGAGATAATTATGGACACAGAACAGGAAGAAATAAACAAAAAGGTCATAAAAGATTATATAGAATAATAGATTTTAAAAGAAATAAATTAGATATACCAGCTAAAGTTGTATCAATTGAATATGATCCAAATAGAACTGCAAATATTGCGTTACTTGTTTATACTGATGGAGAAAAAAGATATATACTAGCTCCTAAAGGTTTAAAAGTAGGAAATGTAGTAATGGCAGGAGAAAAAGCTGAAATAAAAGTAGGAAATGCTTTAAAATTAAAAGATATGCCAGTTGGAACACAAATTCATAACATTGAATTACAACCTGGTAGAGGTGGACAAATAGCTAGATCTGCAGGAGTAGCTGCTAGATTAGTTGCTAAAGAAGGAACTTACTGTCACGTGGAAATGCCTTCTGGAGAATTAAGATTAGTACATAGAGAATGTATGGCTACAATTGGAGAAGTTGGAAATTCTGAACATGCACTTGTAAGCATAGGTAAAGCTGGAAGAGCTAGACATATGGGAAGAAGACCACATGTAAGAGGATCTGTAATGAATCCTGTTGATCATCCACATGGTGGAGGAGAAGGAAGAGCTCCAATAGGAAGAAAATCACCTGTTACACCTTGGGGTAAACCTACTTTAGGATATAAAACTAGAGGTAAAAAACAATCAGACAAATTTATTGTAAGAAGAAGAAAAAAATAGTAATAAAATTTGAGAGGAGGCTGAATTAATGGCTCGTTCATTAAAAAAAGGACCTTTTATTGACCATCATTTAAAGGCTAAAGTATTAAAAGCTGTAGAAAGTGGAGATATAAAAACTGTTATCAAAACATGGTCAAGAAGATCAACTATATTCCCTGAATTTATAGGAATGACATTTGCGGTATATAATGGAAAAAAACATATCCCAGTTTATGTTACTGAGGAAATGGTTGGACATAAATTAGGTGAGTTTGCACCAACTAGAACATATTATGGACATGGAAAAGATAAGAAAAAGAAAAAATAATAAAATTTAAATAGATTATTATTTTGGTAAAGGAGGAGTAAAAGTGGAAGCTAAAGCAATAGCTCGTTATGTGAGATTAACTCCAAGAAAAGCTAGATTAGTAGCAGACTTAGTAAGAGGAAAATCTGCTTTAGAAGCATTAGATATATTAACGTTTACAAATAAAAAAGCAGCTGGAGTAATTAAAAAAGTATTAAATTCTGCAATTGCAAATGCAACAAATAACTTCGAGATGGATGAAGAAAAATTATATGTATCTAAAATAATGGTAGATGAAGGACCAAAATTAAAAAGATTAAACCCAAGAGCTATGGGAAGAGCAGATATTATTCATAAGAAAACAAGTCACGTAACTGTAGTAGTTAGTGAAAAGTAAGGAGGTATTACTGTGGGACAAAAAGTAGATCCTAGAGGACTTAGATTAGGAATAACAAGAACTTGGGATTCTAATTGGTTTGCTGAAAAGAGTGATTATAAATTATATTTTCATGAAGACCTAAGAATAAAAAAATATATTAAAAATAAATATTACCATGCAGGAATTTCAAGTATAAAAATAGAAAGAACATCACCTTCTCAAGTAGTAATAATTATTAATACAGCTAAAGCTGGAATTGTAATTGGAAGAAAAGGTGCTGAAATAGAAAGTTTAAAAAAAGAAATAGAAAAAATGACAAATAAAAGAGCTATAATAAAAGTTCAAGAAGTTAAAGCTTTTAATAAAGACGCAGTTTTAGTGGCTGAAAATATAGCTTTAGCAATTGAAAAAAGGGTTGCTTATAAAAAAGCTGTAAAACAAGCTATAATGAGAGCTGAAAAAGCTGGAGCTCAAGGAATAAAAGTAATGGTATCTGGAAGATTAAATGGAGCAGAAATTGCTAGAAGTGAATGGTCACATTCAGGTAGAGTACCTTTACACACATTAAGAGCAGATATCGATTATGCGACAGCAACAGCTAGAACTACTTATGGAGCTATCGGTATTAAAGTATGGATCTGTAACGGAGAAGTTCTTCCAAGTAAAAAGGAAGGAGGAGAAGCGTAAAATGTTAATGCCTAAAAGAACTAAATATAGAAAAATGATGAGAGGAAACCTAAGAGGTAAGGCTCAAAGAGGAAATACTGTTCATTTTGGTGAATGGGGATTACAAGCTTTAGAACCAAAATGGATTACAAATAGACAAATTGAAGCATGTAGGGTAACAATCAACAGAACTTTTAAAAGAGAGGGGAAAACTTTTATTAGAATATTCCCTGATAAACCATATTCGAAAAAACCAGAAGGAGTAAGAATGGGTTCTGGTAAAGGTAATGTTGATGGTTGGGTAGCAGTTGTTAAACCTGGTAGAATAATGTTTGAAGTATCAGGTATTAACGATGAATTAGCTAAAGAAGCTTTAAGAAAAGCAGCTCACAAACTACCTATAAAATGTAAAATTGTAAAAAGAGAAAATGGTGGTGATGAATAATGAAAGCAGCTGAATTAAGAAATTTAGAGACTCAAGAGTTAATAACTAAATCTAAAGAATTAAAAGAAGAATTATTTAATTTAAAATTTCAACTATCTTTAGGACAATTAACTAACACTGCTAAAATTAGAGAAATAAGAAGAGAAATAGCTAGAATAAAAACAATTATTAAAGAAAGAGAATTAGCTAACTAATATTTTTAAGTGAGGAGGTTAGTAACTTGCGTAACGAAAGAAAAGTAAAAGAAGGTGTAGTAGTTTCTGATAAAATGGATAAAACAGTAGTTGTTTTAGAAGAAAAAATGGCTTTACATCCTCTTTATAAAAAAAGAGTAAAAAAATCTAAAAAATTTAAAGCACATGATGAAAATAATGTTTGTAAAATTGGAGATAAAGTAAGAATAATGGAAACTAGACCATTATCTAAAGATAAAAACTGGAGAGTTGTAGAAATAATTGAAAAAGCTGAGTAATGCTTATTTGAGAGGAGGAGTATAAGTGGTACAACAACAAACTATCCTTAATGTAGCTGACAACTCTGGAGCAAAAAAAATAATGGTAATCAGAGTTTTAGGTGGTTCAAAGAAAAGATTCGGAAGAATTGGAGATATAGTTGTAGCATCAGTTAAAGAAGCTATTCCTAACGGGAATGTAAAAAAAGGTGACGTTGTAAAAGCGGTAATCGTTAGAACTAAAAAAGAAATCAGAAGACAAGATGGTTCATATATAAAATTTGATGATAATGCTGCAGTAGTATTAAACAACAATAATGAACCAAGAGGAACAAGAATCTTCGGACCTGTAGCGAGAGAATTAAGAGCTAAAGAATTTATGAAAATAGTATCTCTTGCACCAGAAGTATTATAAGGAAGGAGGCTAATTATTGTGGCTAAACCAAAAATAAAATTTGTACCTAATAAGTTACATGTGAAAACTGGAGATACAGTATTTGTTATTTCTGGTAAGGATAAAGGAAAAACTGGTAAAGTGTTAAGAGTGTTTCCTAAAAAAGGTAAAATAATAGTTGAAGGAATAAATATTATAACAAAACATGTAAAACCTAATCAAATAAACCCACAAGGTGGAGTTGTAAAAAGAGAAGCTCCAATTTTCTCAAGTAAAGTGATGTTATTTGATGAAAAAGCTGGGAAACCAACAAGAGTAGGTTATAAAGTAGTAGATGGAAAAAAAGTAAGATACTCAAAAGTATCAGGTGAAGTTTTATAAGAAGGGAGGACATTTAAGTGGCTAGATTATTAAAAAAATATAATGAAGAAATAGTTCCGGCTCTTCAAAAAGAATTAGGATTAAAAAACATAATGCAAGTACCTAAATTAGAAAAAATCGTAGTAAACATGGGAGTTGGAGAAGCTACTCAAAATTCAAAATTAATAGATGCAGCAGCAAGTGATATGGCTTTAATTACAGGACAAAAACCTTCGATAAAAAAAGCTAAAAAATCAGAAGCTGGTTTTAAATTAAGAGAAGGACAAGCGATAGGTGTTGCTGTTACTTTAAGAAAAGAAAAAATGTATGAGTTTTTAGATAGATTAATCAATGTTGTATTACCAAGGGTAAGAGACTTTGAAGGTGTATCAAGTAAAGCTTTTGATGGAAGAGGAAATTATTCGTTAGGATTAACTGACCAATTAGTTTTCCCTGAAATAGACTATGATAAAGTAGAAAAATTATTAGGAATGTCTATAACTATTGTATCTTCAGCTAAAACAGATGAAGAGGGAAAAGCATTATTAACTGCATTTGGAATGCCTTTTAAAAAGTAAGGAGGGAAGAGTAAATGGCTAAAAAATCAATGGTTCAGCGTGATGTAAAAAGACAAAAAACTGTAGATAAATATGCTGCAAAAAGAGCTGAATTAAAAGAGAGAGCTAAAAAAGGAGATAGAGAAGCTATAGAAGCTTTATCAAAATTACCTAGAAACGCTTCTCCTTGTAGAGTAAGAAATAGATGTGAAATTAATGGAAGACCTAGAGGATATATGAGAGAATTTGGAATCTCAAGAGTACAATTTAGACAATTAGCTGGCGCTGGGCTTATACCTGGTGTAAAAAAAGCAAGTTGGTAGGAAGGAGGATTAAAAGTTTATGTTTTTAACTGATCCGATAGCAGATATGTTAACAAGAATAAGAAATGCAAATGCTGCTTCTCATGAAAGAGTGGATATTCCGCATTCAAAAGAAAAAGAAGCAATAGCTAGTTTATTAAAAGAAGAAGGATACATCTTAAACTACAAAGTTATACAAGATGGAAATAGAAAAAATATAAGAGTATATTTAAAATATGTTGATGGACAAAAAGTAATAAAAGGATTAAAAAGAATATCGAAACCAGGAAGAAGAGTTTATTCTGGAGCTAGCGAAATGCCTAGAGTATTATCTGGATTAGGAGTAGCTGTTGTATCAACTCCTAAAGGAATAGTAACAGATAAATTCTGTAGAGAAAATAACGTTGGTGGAGAAGTTCTTTGCTATGTATGGTAAAATAAACTGGGAGGTGCAGATTTATGTCTAGAGTAGGTAATAAACCTATTAATATACCTTCAGGTGTTCAGGTAACAATTAACGGAAAAGATGTTACTGTAAAAGGACCAAAAGGTACATTATCAAAAACTTTTTTTGATAACATTACAATAAAAGTTGAAGATAACATAATTAATATAGAAAGAGCAAATGATACTCCAAGTGTTAGAGCTTTACACGGGACTACTAGAGCTTTATTAAATAATATGATAGTAGGAGTATCAGAAGGATTTAGAAAAACTTTAGAACTAGTTGGGGTAGGATACAGAGCTGCTGCAAAAGGAAAAGGATTAGAATTATCTTTAGGATATTCTCATCCAGTAGAAATAGCTCCAGTTGATGGAATTACTTTCACAGTAGAAAAACAAACTGTAATTCACATTGATGGAATAGATAAAGAAGTAGTAGGACAAGTTGCTGCTGAGATCAGAGCAAAAAGAGCTCCTGAACCTTATAAAGGAAAAGGTGTTAAATACTCTGATGAAATTATTAGAAGAAAAGAAGGTAAAAAAGCTTAGAGTAGTATAAGGCAAAGGAGGTAAGTCGATTGTTTAAAAAAGTAGATAGACAAAAAGTTAGAAGAAGAAAACATTTAAAAATAAGAAAAAGAATAAATGGAACGGCTTCTAAACCAAGACTGTCTTTATATAGATCAAATAAAAATATATTTGCTCAAATAATAGATGACGTAAACGCTGTTACTTTAGTTTCAGCTTCTACAATTGATAAAGAATTAAGAGCGGAAGTAACAAATGGTGGAAATGTTGAAGCTGCTAAAATTGTAGGTAAAAAAATTGCTGAAAGAGCTTTAGCAAAAGGAATAACTGAAGTTGTATTCGATAGATCTGGATACATCTATACTGGAAAAGTAAAAGCTTTAGCTGATGCAGCTAGAGAAGCTGGTCTAAAATTCTAAGGAAGGAGGAAGAGAGACTTTGGCTAAAAATAATAATAATGTTGAATTAAAAGAAAGAATATTAAGAATAAATAGAGTTTCAAAAACAACTACTGGAGGAAGAACAATCTCTTTCTCTGTATTAGCAGCTGTTGGAGATGAAAATGGAAAAGTAGGTATAGGACTTGGAAAAGCAAATGGTGTACCTGATGCTATAAGAAAAGCAATAGCTAATGCAAAGAAAAATATGATAACTGTAGCATTAAAAAATGGAACTATTCCTCATGAACAAATTGGAAAATTTGGAGCGACTAATATTTTATTAAAACCTGCTACAAAAGGGACTGGAGTAATTGCTGGTTCTTCAGCAAGAGAAATATTAGAGCTTGTTGGAGTACATGATATTCTTACCAAAATAAGAGGATCTAAAAATAAAAACAATGTTGCTAGAGCAACTATTGAAGGGTTAAAAACTTTAAGAAGTGCTGAGCAAATAGCAAAACTTAGAGGAAAAGAAGTTAAAGATATCTTAAGCTAGGAGGGAAGCAAATGGCTAAGCTTAAAATAAAGCTTGTAAAAAGCGTAAGTGGTAGAAAACCTAATCATGTAGCAACTGTTAAGTCATTAGGATTAAGAAAAATTAATCAAATAGTTGAGCATGAAAAAACACCTGATATAGAAGGAAAAGTTAAATTAGTTTCATACTTATTAGAAGTAGAGGAGGTGTAAAATTTGAGACTAAATGAATTATCACCAGCTAATGCTAGAAAATCTAGAAAAAGAGTTGGTAGAGGTAATGGATCTGGTAATGGTAAAACAGCTGGTAAAGGTCATAATGGACAAAAATCAAGAGCAGGAGCTACTATTCCATTTGCTTTTGAAGGTGGACAAATGCCTTTAATCAGAAGAGTTCCTAAAAGAGGATTCTCAAATTTTTACTTTAAAAAAGTATATACTGTTTTAAATTTAAATAGATTAGAAGCCGCATTTAATGATGGAGATACAGTTACTCCTAAAGTTTTATTAGAAAAAGGAATAGTTAAAAAATTAAATGATGGTATAAAAATATTAGCTAATGGCGAGCTAACAAAAAAATTAAAAGTTGTAGCTCATAAAGTGTCAAAAGAAGCTAAAAATAAAATAGAAGCTGCTGGAGGAGAAGTTGAAATAATCGAAATAAAAACTTTTGCTGATGTAGCTAAAAATGCAACTAAATAATCAAAAAAATTTGAGAGGTGAGCCAGGTGTCTTCATGGGAAAAATTTAAAAATAAGCTAAAGAGTATTAATGAATTACCTGAGTTGAGAAAAAAAATCCTCTTCACTTTATTAATGTTTTTAATTGCTAGGGTAGGGACTCATATCCCTGCTCCTGGTGTAGATATAGATAGACTTAAAAGCATGGTAACTCAAAATGATTTACTTAGTTTTATCAATATGTTTTCTGGAGGAGCTTTTACAAAGGTGTCTATATTTGCTTTAGGGGTAATGCCTTATATTAATGCTTCGATTATAATGCAGCTTTTAGCAGTTATTATTCCTAAATTAGATGATATTAGAAAAGAAGGGGAAGCTGGTAGACAAAAAATAACACAATGGACTAGATATTTAACAATTGTAATTGCAGTTGTTCAAGGTTTAGGTGTAACTGTATGGTTAGGAACTATGGGATTAGTTACAACACCAGGAGTTGCATTTTCAATAAATACAATTACTACACTTACTGCAGGTACAGTATTTTTAATGTGGCTTGGAGAACAAATAAGTGTATATGGAATAGGAAATGGAGTGTCACAACTTATTTTCTTAAATATTATTTCTAGATTACCATCTGGATTAATAAGTACAGTGCAAAAAATGAGTGGAAGTAAATACTTAGTTCCGTTATTAGCACTTCTAGTATTACTTTCGTTTGTAGTAATAGCTGTAATAGTTCTTTTCCAATTAGGACAAAGAAAAATACCTATTCAATACGTAGGAAGAGGAAGTGTTGGGAAAAGTGTAGTAGCACAAAACACATATTTACCAATTAAAGTAAATGTAGCGGGAATAATGCCTGTAATATTTGCTTCAGTACTAATGGTTTTACCAACAATGATAATAAAAGCATTACCATCAACTATGCCTGGTTATGTATTATTAAGTAGAATATTTACTAATACTCATCCGTTTTATTTAACAATTTATGCAATACTTATAATGTTTTTTGCTTTCTTTTATACTGCGATGATGTTTGATCCTGAAAAAGTTGCAGATAACTTAAAACAAAGTGGAGGAACAATACCTGGGATTAGACCAGGAAATGAAACAGTTGAATATTTAGAAAAAATAGTTACTAGAATAACTTGGGTAAGTGCTCTATTTTTAGCAATTATTGCTATAATACCAACTCTAGTATCTAATGCTACTGGAATTCCACAAGTGTTTAGTGGAACTGGAGTAATAATCATGGTTGGAGTTGTGCTTGATACAGTTCAACAAATTAATGCACAATTAGTAATGAGAAATTATGAAGGATTTATAAAATAGATACTTTATTATTTAGGGTTTGAGGCTTAATTATTTAAGCCTCAGTTCTTAAATTTTAATAAAAGGGAGAATTTGGATTCTCCCATTTGTATATATAGATTAATTTTAAGGAGTGAAAAAAAATGAATTTAATGTTATTTGGCGCACCTGGAGCAGGAAAAGGAACTCAAGCAAAATTTTTAATAGAAAAATATGGAATACCTCAAATTTCTACAGGAGATATTTTGAGAGAAGCTGTAAAAAATGAAACAGAAATGGGAAAAGAAGCTAAAAGATATATGGATGATGGCAAATTGGTACCAGACAATATAATAATAGGAATAATAAAGGATAGATTAAAAGAAGAAGATTGTAAAAGTGGTTTTATTTTAGATGGGTTTCCTAGAACTATTCCTCAAGCAGAAGCTTTAGAAGAGTTATTAAAAGAATTAAATATATCTTTAGATAAAGTGATTTCGCTTAATGTACCAGATGAAGATATAATTGAAAGAATAACAGGAAGAAGAGTATCTAAATCTACAGGAAAAATATATCATATTAAATTTAATCCTCCAGTAGATGAAAAAGAAGAAGACCTTTATCAAAGAGCAGATGATACAGAAGAAACTGTTAAAAAGAGGCTAGATGCATATCATAATCAAACAGCGCCTTTATTTGATTTTTATAAAAACAAAGGAATACTTGTAGAAATAGATGGAACTAAAACTGTGAATGAAGTAACTAAAGACATTATAGCTGTTTTAAATTAGAAAGGAATTATATGGTAATTATAAAAAGTATAGAAGAGATAAAAAAAATTAAAGAAGCAAATCAGCTTATAGCAAAATTATATAAAGAAGTTTTACCAAAGTATATAAAATCAGGGATATCTACTTATGAAATAGATAAAATAATAGAAGATTATTTACTTTCTAATAATGCTACTGGTGAATCAAAGGGATATGGAAAAGAATACGGGAATCCATATCCAGCAGTAAGTTGTATATCTGTAAATGAAGCAGTTGTACATGGTATTCCATCAAAAGATATAATTTTAAAAGATGGTGATATTGTAAGTATAGATGTAGTTACAAATTTAAATGGGTATATTGGTGATAGTGCAATAACATATCCAGTTGGCGAAATTGATGAAGAAAGTAAAAAATTATTGAAAGTAACAGAAAAAGCTAGAGAAATTGCTATAGAAAATCTTGTAGTTGGGAAAAGATTAGGGGATATGGGAAATGCAGTCCAAAAGTACGTAGAAAAAAATGGTTTTTCTGTTGTAAGAGATTTTTGTGGACATGGTGTAGGAATTAAAATGCATGAAGAACCTATGATACCAAATTATGGTAGAAAAGGTAGAGGTATAAAAATAGAGAATGGAATGGTTTTAGCAATTGAACCTATGGTAAATGTAGGAACTTATAAAGTTGAATTATTATCAGATGGTTGGACAGCTGTAACAAAAGATAGAAAAAGAAGTGCACATTTTGAGCATTCAGTTGCAATAATTGGCGGGAAAGCGGTAATCTTAAGTGAATTAGATTAAGTCGAAACTTAAAAAAATCAACAAAAAAGAGTAGACTTTTTGAATGAATTATGATATTATGAAATGACGCTTTAAAAAGAGGTGGAATAAAAATGGCAAAAGAAGATGTAATTGAATTAGAAGGTAAAATATTAGAAGCTTTACCAAATGCAATGTTTAAAGTAGAATTAGAAAATGGACATGTAATACTTGCTCACATTTCAGGTAAAATGAGAATGAACTATATCAAAATACTTCCAGGAGATAAAGTAACAGTGCAAATATCTCCATATGATCTTTCTAGAGGAAGAATAGTATATAGAAAAAAATAAGAAAAGGAGGGAGGAGTAATGAAAGTAAAAGCATCAGTGAAACCAATCTGTGATAAATGCAAAGTAATAAAAAGACACGGAAAAATAAGAGTTATATGTGAAAATCCTAAGCACAAACAAGTTCAAGGATAGTTTTGCTGTAAAGACATGTTTAGCTGTAGAGCTTTTTAATCTAAAATATTTTTAGATGCATGTTGAAGAAAGTATTTAGTCGGTTTATATTACTGACGGATATATAGATTTTAATATTTAAGGAGGAAATTAAGTTGGCAAGAATAGCAGGAGTAGATATTCCTAGAAATAAAAGAGTTGTAATAGCATTAACTTATATTTACGGAATCGGAAAACCAACTTCTCAACAAATACTAGCAGAAGCTGGAATAAACCCTGATACAAGAGTTAAAGATTTAACAGAAGAAGAAGTAAATAAAATAAGAGCTATAATTGATGGAATAAAAGTTGAAGGTGACTTAAGAAAAGAGATTAGATTAAATATAAAAAGATTATTAGATATTAGATGTTATAGAGGTCTTAGACATAGAATGAATCTTCCAGTAAGAGGACAAAAGTCAAAAACTAATGCTAGAACAAGAAAAGGACCTAAAAAGCTAGTTTCTAAGAAAAAATAAACTTATTGTTGTGTAATTTTATATTAAGGAGGTAGCTGTTTTGGCTAAAAAAAGAGTAACAAGTAAAAAGAAAAAATTAAAAAATATTCCAGTTGGAATTGCGTATATACATTCTAGTTTTAATAATACTATTATAGCTATTACAGACACAGAAGGAAACGTTGTGTCATGGAAATCTGGAGGTACATCAGGATTTAAAGGAACTAAAAAAGGAACTCCATTTGCTGCGCAAATAGCTGCTGAACAAGCGGCACAAGTAGCTGTAGAAAATGGGATGAAAAAAGTAGAAGTTAGAGTAAAAGGTCCTGGTTCAGGAAGAGAATCTACAATAAGATCACTACAAGCTGCAGGGCTTGAAGTAACTAAAATAGTTGATGTTACACCTGTACCTCATAATGGTTGTAGACCACCAAAAAGAAGAAGAGTGTAGTATTATCTAATTGTTGTTGTAATTTTTGTAAATAAGGGAGGAAAAACAAAGTGGCAAGAAATAGACAGCCTATAATAAAAAGATGTAGAGCGCTTGGAATAGATCCTATTGTTTTAGGTGTAAATAAAAAATCAAATAGAGGTCCTAGACCAAATGCAAATCAAAAACCTACTGAATATGCTGTTCAGTTAAGAGAGAAACAAAAAGCTAAATTTATATATGGAGTAATGGAAAAACAGTTTTATAAATTATATAAAGAAGCTACAAGAAGAGAAGGAGTAACAGGTGAATTATTACTTCAATATTTAGAAAGAAGATTAGATAATGTAGTATTTAGATTAGGATTTGCTAAAACTAGAAGACAAGCTAGACAAATAGTTTCTCATGGTCATGTTTTAGTAAATGGAAGAAAAGTAAATATTGCTTCATATAGAGTAAAAGTTGGAGATGTTGTATCTCTTTCTGAAGCTTCAAGAAACATTGAGTTTGTAAAAGAAGCAGTAGAAGCAGTAAGAGTACCTTCATGGTTAGATTTAGACAAAGCTAATTTTGCAGGAAAAGTATTACAAAATCCTAATAGAGATGCTTTAGATTTTGAAATCAATGAAGCGTTAATAGTTGAATTTTACTCTAGATAATAAGCTAGTGTTCTATCCTTTTAAAATCCAAAGGGAGTTGAAGATATGTTAAAAATAGAAAAAATAGCAAATAATATTAATGTTACAGAAATAGTTGAAAATAAATTTATAACAAAATATGTTGTAGAACCATTATATAGAGGATATGGAAACACAGTAGGTAATGCACTTAGAAGAGTGTTATTATCATCTATTCCTGGTTCTGCAGTAAAAGCTGTTAGAATTGATGGAGTATTAAATGAGTTTTCAGCTGTTGATGGAATTAAAGAAGCTGTAACAGATATTATTTTAAATATAAAAGAGTTAGTAATAAAAACTGACACTCCAGGTGAAAAAAGAATGGTTCTTAATGTAAAAGGACCAAAAGTAGTAACTGGAGCGGATATTTTGCCTGATCCTGAAATCGAAATAATTAATCCTGATCAAGTGATAGCTACTATTACTACTGATAGAGAATTAAACATAGAATTTTTAGTTGATACTGGAGAAGGCTTTGTAGTAGCAGAGGATATTGATAGAACAGGATGGCCTATAGATTATATAGCAGTTGATGCTATTTATACTCCTATTAGAAAAGTAAGTTATAAAATTGAAGATACAATGGTTGGTAGAATGACTGACTTTGATAAATTAACACTTACTGTTGAAACTGATGGAAGTGTAGATACAAAAGATGCTATATCTTATGCTGTAGAGCTTTTAGAGATGCATTTTAATTCTTTACTTGATATTGGAAATAAAATGGAGCATTTAAGAGAGCCTATAGATATAGAAGAAGATGTAGTAGAAGAAGAAATAGATGAAAGAATAAATATGAAAATAGATGAGTTAGATTTAACTGTTAGATCATATAACTGTTTAAAAAAAGCAGGAATTGAATCAGTTGGAGAATTATCTAACTTAGGATTAAATGAATTATTAAAAATAAAAAATCTTGGAAGAAAATCTTTAGATGAAATAATCGAAAAAATGAAAGAATTAGGTTATGATCTAACTGCTAATTCTGCAGATTAGTGAAAGAGGAGGTTAGGCTTTAAATGCGTCATAATATGTCATATAGAAAATTAGGTAGAAGAGCTGATCATAGAAAAGCTATGATGATGAATCTAACTATTTCTTTACTTAGAGAAGAGAGAATAGAAACTACTGTAACAAGAGCAAAAGAATTGAGAAAATTTGCTGAAAGAATGATTACTTTAGGAAAAAAAGGAGATTTAGCAGCAAGAAGAAGAGCATTTGCATTTTTAAGAGATGATGCTGTAGTTGCTAAATTATTTTCTGATATAGCTCCAAAATATGCTGAAAGAAACGGAGGTTACACTAGAATATTAAAAACTGGTGTAAGAAGAGGAGATTCAGCGGAATTAGCTATAATAGAATTAGTAAAATAAAATTTTAAAATAAAGCTGTTGAGTAATTCAACAGCTTTATTTTTTTTGAAACTATTTATTTTAAAGTTATTAAAAATTAATTATAGTAGAAAAAATAATATAATTATGGTAAAATAGCTAGTGAAATAAAAAAGACTAGGTGAGGATAAATGAATAAAAAAGTACCAAAACATATAGCTATAATAATGGATGGGAATGGAAGATGGGCAAAATCTAAAGGACAACCAAGGATTTTTGGACATAAGGCAGGTATGAAAGTAATAAAAAATATATTAATTGAAGCAAAAGAATTAGGAATAAAATATCTTACTTTATATGCATTTTCAACTGAAAATTGGAAAAGACCTGAAGATGAAGTAAAAGGACTTATGTTTTTATTAAAAGAATATTTAAAAAAAGAAAGAAAAGATTTAAATAAAAATAATGTAAAATTAAAATTTTTAGGTAGAAGAGATAATGTATCTAAAGATGTATTAAAATTAATGGATGAGACAGTGGAATTTTTAGATAAAAATGATGGTATAACACTTAATATTGCATTTAATTATGGTGGAAGACAAGAAATAATAGATGCTGTAAATAAATTATTATTAGAAAAAAAAGAAAAGATAACAGAAGAGGACATCCAAAAAAAACTTTATGGTGGTCCTGAACTTCCTGATCCAGAATTAGTTATAAGAACAAGTGGTGAATTTAGAATAAGTAATTTTTTATTATGGGAGATAGCATATTCTGAGTTTTATATAACTAATACACTATGGCCTGATTTTAGTATAAAAGAATTTAGAATAGCTATTTTAGATTATATGAAAAGAGAACGAAGATTTGGAGGATTATCTAATGATAAATAGGATAATAATAGCTATTGTATTAGTTATTTTGACATTGCTCATATATTATTTAGGGGGAATTCCATTACTTATTTTTACTAATTTAGTTATAATTTTTGGAATGTCTGAGTTTTATAAAATGCTATCTTATGGAAATAAAAAATATAATAAATATTTAGGATATTTTTTTGGTTTAATAATACCAAATGGATATTATTTACAAAAAATGGGATATATAAATTTTAAACATGGAACTGCCTTATTTGTTGTGGGAATAATTATATTATTAACTTATAGAGTTTTGAGAAATCAAATACAAAATACAAGTGAATATTTTATGAATACATTATTACCAGTAATATATGTATCATTTATGTTTTCACATATATTAGCGATAAGCTTCTTAGTAGAAGGGAAATTATGGTTAATAACAATACAAACCTTAGTATGGATATCAGATACTTTTGCATATATTGTAGGTATGAATATTGGAAGAAAATTTTTTAAAAAGGGATTAAGTGTAATAAGTCCTAAAAAGTCTATTGAAGGTTCTATAGGTTCTATTATTTTTACGATTATTACAATGTTTTTAATAAATATAGTATTTTTTGATGGTATAAAAATAATACATTTAATTATAATACCAGTAATAGTTTCATTTTTTGGTCAAATTGGAGATTTAGTAGAATCAATTTTTAAAAGAGAATATGAAATAAAAGATTCGGGACATATATTAGGAGAACATGGAGGTATCTTAGATAGGTATGATAGCTTAATATTTGTATTACCACTTATGTATTATTATATAAAATTTTTTATAGTATAAACTATTAAATATATTGACTCAAAAGAATCATTTTATATTCAACTTTAATGATAAAAGACTTTTGGGTCTTTTATTTTTCTATAATTATTTTAGAGAGAGGAAGAGAAAAAATGAAAAATATATCTATTTTAGGATCTACAGGAAGTATAGGAACAAATGCATTAGAAATTATACGAGAATTGAAAAATGAGTTTAATGTAATAGCTTTAACAGCTAATAGTAATTATAAATTTTTAGCAAAACAAATAAAAGAATTTAAACCTAAATATGTAGCAATAGGAACAGAAGAAGGATATAAATTTTTGAAAAACGAATTTAACAATATCGAAATATTTTATGGAAAAGAAGGCCTTAAAGAAATAGGAAAACTTAATGAAACAGATATTATTTTAACTGCAGTAAGTGGAGCAATAGGACTTGAAGCTACTATAGAAGCTATTAAAAAAGAAAAAAGAATAGCACTTGCTAATAAAGAAACAATGGTAGCGGGAGGAGACTATATTAATAGTTTATTAAAAAAATATAAAGCAGAAATAATACCTGTAGACAGTGAACATTCAGCATTATTTCAATCATTATTAGCAGGAAAAGATAAAGAAGTAAAAAATTTAGTATTGACAGGTAGTGGAGGAACATTTAGAGGGAAAACTATAGAATTTTTAAAAAATGTAGAATTAGAAGATGCATTAAAACATCCTAATTGGAGTATGGGTAAAAAAATAACGATAGATTCATCTACACTTATAAATAAAGGGCTTGAAGTAATTGAAGCACACCAATTATTTAATATAGACTATGATAAAATAAAAGTAGTAATACACCCACAAAGCATAATTCATTCAATGGTAGAATTTGTTGATAATAGTATTGTTGCACAAATGGGAGTTCCAGATATGAAAATACCTATTCAATACGCTTTTAGCTATCCAGAAAGACTAGAGAATAAGATTATTGATAGACTAGATTTTATGAAATATTCGAATTTAACTTTTGAGGAAGTAGATAATAAAGTATTTAGAGGTATAGAATTAGCTTTTTTTGCAGGAAAAATAGGAAAAAGTATGCCAATTGTATTTAATGCAGCAAACGAAATGGCGGTAGAACTTTTTTTAAATAATAAAATAAAATTTTTAGATATTTATAAAATAATAGAAAATGAAATGAATAATCATAAAACTATAAATATAGATAACTTGAATGTAATATTAGAAGTAGATAGAGAAATAAGAGATAAAATTAGAAGGGAATATTTATAATGGATCAAACACATAAAAGAATAAAGCAATTTTTTGATAGAAATGATACAATTCAATTTATTTTTTATCCTTTATATATACTTATAATAATAGAAATAACAAAAACAATCAATTTTTTAGATATGATGAGATATGTAATGATTAATTTTTTTTCAAGAATTAATATTTTTTATTTAGTTTTAATATTAGTTATAGAATATTTAATAATTAAATTTATAGATAAAGTAATTACAAAATATTTTTTTGAGAATAATACAATTTTATTTTATTTTTGGGGGAAATTAGGGTATATGATAGGAAAAGGTGATATTTTATCAGCTTTATTAATAATAGTAGTTATTTTTATAAAATTTTTAAATTTAGATAACAGTATAGAAAGACTATTTTTAATAACTATAATAAGTTCTATTTTTTCAGGTATATTTGTAAATATAATAAAACCTTTTATAACAAGAAAACGTCCAGAAAAAAAACTTAATAATTTTGATTTATTTAAATTTAAAGAAGCTATTTTAGAGAAGAAAATGTTTAAGCATGAATATTTAAGTAGTCCATCGGGACATACAACGTCTATATTTTCTGCAATGGTTCCTTTATATTTATATTATAATAACTTTATATTTATTATAATAGCTTGTTTTGTGGGTGTATCTAGAATAATATCTAAAAAACATTGGACAAGCGATGTAATGTTAGGAGCAGTACTAGGATCAAGTATTGGGTATTATTTTTATGAATATTTTTTATTAATAAATTAGGAGGATATAAATGGGAAAGTTAATAGTTATAGAAGGTAGTGATGGAAGTGGAAAACAAACTCAAACAGAAAGACTTTATAAAAGATTAAAAAATGAAAATAAAAAAATAAAGCTTATTAGTTTTCCAAATTATGAGAGTAAAGCAAGTGAACCAATTAAAATGTATTTAAGAGGAGAATTTGGGGATAATGTAAAAGAAATAAATCCATATCCAATATCTACTATGTATGCAATAGATAGATATGCTTCATTTAATAAAGAATGGGGGAATTTTTATCAAGAAAATGGAATAGTAGTATCTGATAGATATACAACTTCAAATATGATACATCAAGGAGCAAAAATAAAAGAATATCATAAAAAAATAGAGTATTTGAATTGGTTAAAAGACTTGGAATATAATAAAATAGCATTGCCAATACCAGACATAGTTATATTTTTAAATATGCCTACAAAACAAGCTTTAGAACTTATCTCGAATAGAGAGAATAAAATAACAGGAAAAAAAGAAAAAGATATACATGAAAAAGATATAGAATATATGAAAAAATCATATGAAAATTCATTAGAAATAGCTAAAATAGAAAATTGGTATAAGATAGAATGTGTAAATGAAGAAGGTCAGATTAAAAGTATAGAAGAAATACATAATGAAGTTTATCATGTTGTTAAAGATATTTTAGAAAAATAAATTAAGGAGGAGTAATGACTTTATTGATTACTTTATTAATATTAAGTATAATTATATTTATTCATGAGTTGGGACATTTTTTAGCTGCAAGAGTTTTTAAAATGCCAATTAGTGAATTTTCGATTGGAATGGGTCCAGAATTATTAAGTTATAAAAAATCTTATACTAAATATAGTGTAAGAGGAATTCCAATGGGTGGTTTTGTAAATATTGATGGAATGGATATAGAGAAACCAGTTGAAAATGGATTTAATTCAAAACCTGCATATCAAAGATTTATAGTTTTATTTGCAGGGGTATTTATGAATTTTGTATTAGCGTTTATTATTATGATGTCGCTTACATTTATTAGCGGAAAATACGATATTGTTGATGATGGAAGTATAGGATATATAAGCGAAAAAGCTCCAGCTTATAATGACTTGAAAGTAGGAGATAAAATTAAAGAAATAGATAATATAAAAATAGAAAATTGGAATGATATAACAGTAATAATGAGAAATATAAAAAAAGATAAGTTAAATATGGTTATTGAAAGAGATGGTGTTTTAATAGAAAAAAAAATAAAGCTTATATATGATGAAAAAAATCAAAAATATATGATAGGGATAAATCCTAAATATATTCATTCTAAATATGGTTTTATTGAAGGAATTAAAGAAGGGGTTAAATCTTTTAATGAACTTTTTTCTACAGTATTTAAAGGTCTTAAAATGCTTGTTAAAGGAGAAGTTAAATCTGATGAAGTATCAGGACCTATAGGCATGGTAAGAATTGTAGATGAATTTGTAAAAACAGGGAAAATATTGCTTGTATGGCTTACTGCTATGTTATCTGTAAATATAGGGATATTTAATTTATTACCATTTCCTGCTCTTGATGGCGGGAGAATTATATTTGTAATTTTAGAAATGATAGGAATAAAAATAAATAAAAAAATAGAAGAAAGAGTACATCTAATAGGAATGGTTATTCTTATATTACTGTTTTTTATAATTACAGGAAATGATATAAAAAACATTTTTAAAAAATAATAATTTATAAATTCACAAAAATTTTGATTTTCAAATAAAATTGTGAAAAATAATAATGTAAAAGTATAAGAAAACTAATGAAAAAAGAATGTAAATATATACTGTACATATTAAGTGAAAAAAATATTTTTTAAAACTATAAAATATTTGAATCTCAAAACAATATAAACGTTTAAATCCCTTTAAAATAAATAAGTTCTTGACAATATAGCTTAAAAACAGTATATTATTAATGTAATAAAATTTGAAGGAGGTAATGTAATGTACGTAATAGATAAAGAAACATGTATAGGATGTGGAGCATGTGAAGGAACTTGCCCAGTATCAGCAATAAGTGAAGCAGATGGAAAATATGAAATTAGTGAAGCATGTATAGATTGTGGAGCGTGTGCAGGAGTATGCCCAGTAGAAGCAATAGCTGCTGGATAAATAATAAATAGAGTATATATTTAATAGGAGGTAATGTAATGTACGTAATAGATAAAGAAACATGTATAGGATGTGGAGCATGTGAAGGAACTTGTCCAGTATCAGCAATAAGTGAAGCAGATGGAAAATATGAAATTAGTGAAGCATGTATAGATTGTGGAGCATGTGAAGGAGTATGCCCAGTAGAAGCAATAGCTGGATAAATCAAGTGAATATATTTTAGGGACTGCAATTTTGCAGTCTTTTTTTATTATGAATTTAATTATAAAAAACATTTGACATATGTCGTTAATATTAAATATCATTATTAATAAATAAATTTGAAATTTAAAAAAAAATAGGGTAATATTATATAGAAACTAAAAATTTTAAAGAGGTTTAATTAAAAAAAATGATACCGTTTACAAAAAAAGTTTATTATATATAGAGAAAAAAATAAATTTTCTCTAAAATTTAAAATACAAGGAGGAGAATATGAAAAAAACATTGAAAACATTGGCATTATTTTTATTAATTTCTGTTTTCGCATTTGCAGAAGGAGTGAAAATTGATATAGTAACATTTAATGATTTTCATGGTCATGTAAAAGAAGGTAGAAAAGAGCTAGGAATGGCTAAAATAGTAGGATATGTAGATGCATTAAAAAAAGAAAATCCAAATGTATTAGTAGTATCAGCAGGAGATAACTATCAAGGGACAGCAATATCAAACTTAACAGTAGGAGCACCAGTAAATGATATGTTTGAATTACTTGATTTAGTAGGTTCAGCAATAGGGAATCATGAATTTGACTGGGGAGTAGAAAAAATAAAAGAATGGGAAGATAAAGGAGTAGCCTTTTTAGCATCAAACATATATGATAAAGCAACAAATAAACCAGTATCATGGGCAATGCCATATAGAATAGTAGAAATAGCAGGTAAAAAAATAGCATTTATAGGTTTATCAACAGAATCAACAGCTTATCAAACAAAAGTAGAAAATGTAAAAGATTTAAAATTTATACCAGTAGAAAAAGCAGCTAAAGAATGGGTAGAATATTTAATGTCAGGGAAAGCATCAGAAGGGAAACCAGATGCAATAATAGCATTAACACATGTACCAACAGTCCAAGATAGAGATACAAAAGAAATAACAGGAGATGAAATAGAAAGATTATCAAAAGTAAAAGGAATAGATGCAATAGTGACAGGACATAGTCATAAAATAGTATCAGGAAAAATAAATGGAATACCAGTAGTACAAGCATATAAATATGGAAGAGCCTTAGGAAGAATAGAACTAATGTTTGATAAAGAAAACAAATTAACAGTAAATGCATATGTAGATTTAGCATATAAACATAAAGAAGATATACCAGTATCAAAAGAAGCGAAATTAAGATATGAAATGAGAGAAGAAAAATTAAAACCAATTTTAGGAAAAGTAGTAGGAAAACTAAATGAAGATTTAATACATGATAGAAGTGCAAAAAATTTAACACCATTAGGTTATTGGGCAGCAGACATAATGAGAAAAGCAACAGGAACACAAATAGGATTAACAAATGGAGGAGGACTAAGAAGAAGTCTATATAAAGGAGACATAACAATGGGTGACCTTTATGAAGTAATGCCATTTGATAATCAATTAGTAACAATGAAAGTAAGTGGAAAACACTTAAAAGAGTTAATAGATCATGGAATAGATGCAGATTACATGACAGATGGACAATTTGCAGGATTATATGTAGTGTATAATCCAGATAAAGAATATGAACATAGAGTAGAAATGTTGGCATTAGAAGATGGAACAATAGTAGAAGATGATAAATGGTATACATTAACAACAAATGATTTTATATTAGGTGGAGGAGATAAATACAACTTTAAAGGAGCAAAAGAAGTAGTAGATACATATGTTCAAATAAGAGATGTATTAGAAGAAGCAATAGAAAAAGAAAAAGAGGTAAAAGTACCAAATATAGAAGGAATAATGATACCAGTAACAGAATATAAAGTGAAATCAGGAGATTCATTATGGAAAATAATAACTTCATTTGATTCTAAATTAGATAATACAAAAATATCAGAAACAATATCAAATCTTGTATTAATAAATAGAATTAAAAATCCTGATTTAATTTACATTGATCAAACATTAAAAGTACCATTAAATTAATATCGAAGAAAAGTAAATAATATTTTAGTATAATAAAGTAAATAAATTTGAAATTTTATAAAAAATAATATAAAATTATAATGTAGTGTTAAATTATTTATTTGAAAAACAAATAAAAATAGGAGGGGAAATTATGCAATTAAAAAAACTATTTATCCTTTTTACATTGTTAATCACAATAGTTTCGTGTAATAGTAACACTGTAAAAAAAGAAGTAGTAAATGAAGTTCCTACAAAAACAGAAACAGTGGTAGAAACTCCAAAAGCAGAAGAAGCTATTAAAGTAACAGAATCTGCAAAAGTAGAAGAAACTAAAGCAGAGGAAAGAAAAGTGGAAGATTTAGTAGTAACAAATAAAAATAATCCACCAGTAATAAAAGGAACAGAAGATTTAAATGAACAAGAAGTTGTAATTGCTTTAACTTCTGATATGCATGGAAGAATTTATCCGTATGATTATGCAATCGATTCGGAGGATAAAGATGCGGGATATGCTAAAATATATACTTTAGTAAAACAATTAAGAAAAGAAAATCCAAATATGATATTATTAGATAATGGAGATACAGTACAAGATAATAGTGCAGAATTATTTAATGATATGAATCCACATCCTATGGTAGAAGCAATGAATTTTATGGGAACAGATGCTTGGACTATAGGAAATCATGAATTTAATTTTGGTAAAGATTTTCTTATAAAAAATATTAATAGTTTTAAAGGTAGTGTAATTTCTGCAAATATTTTTAATAAAGATGATGGTTCTTATTTTGTACAACCATATCAAGAGTTTATTGTAAATGGTGCTAGAGTAGTAGTAATAGGAATTACTCCACCACATATACCAAAATGGGAAGCTTCAACTCCTGAACATTTTAAAAATTTGATTTTTCAAGAAACAAAAAGAAGTCTTCAAGCAACTTTAGATGAAATAGGAGATAATTTTGATGTATTAATAGGAGCGTTTCATTTAGGAAGAAAAGGAGAATATGGAGGAGCTGGAATATATGATTTAGCAAAAGCTTTTCCAGAGTTTTCAGTAATATTTGGTGGGCATGAACATGCTACTTATGTAGAAGATGTAAATGGAGTAAAAATAATAGAACCTGGTAAATATGGTTCATCACTTGCAGTAGCAGGAATAAAATTAGTAAAAACTGATGGAAATTGGGAAGTAAAGGGTGTAGAAGCAGCTAATCTATCTACAAAAGAAGTAGAACCTGATAAAGAAATGCTTGAAAAATTTAAATATGTACATGAAAAATCATTAGCTGATGCAAATACAGTTATTGGTGAAGTAACAGATGATTTTATAAAAGGTGTAGATTATATAACAAAAGCTGATAAAGTAACAACTATGCCAACTGCTCAACTTCAAGATACAGCAGTAATTAATTTAATAAATAGAGTACAAAAAAAATATGCAAATGCAGATATTTCATCAGCAGCATTATTTAATTTTGGTTCAAATCTTAAAAAAGGACCATTTAAGAAAAAAGATGTAGCATATATCTATAAATATCCAAATACATTAGTAGGAGTGAATATAACAGGTGAAAATTTATTAAAATATATGGAATGGTCAGCTTCTTACTATAATACTTGGAAAGAGGGAGATATAACTATTTCATTTAATGAAAATGTTAGAGGATATAATTACGATATGTTCTATGGAGTAAATTATGAAATAGATTTATCTCAAGAACCTGGAAATAGAATAAAAAATGTAATATTTAATGGTAAACCATTTGATAAAAATAAAACTTATAAACTAGCAGTAAATAACTATAGATTTGGTACATTATTATCATTAGGGCTTGTAAAACCAGAAGATAAATATTTTGATTCTTATGCAGAAATGCAAGATGCAGGAAGAATAAGAGATCTTATAATTAAATATACAAAAGAAATGGGAGGAAAACTATCTCCTAAAGTTGAAAACAACTGGAAAATTGTAGGAATTAAACTTGATTATCCAGGAAAAGAAGAAATATTAGATAAAGTAAGATCGGGAGAAATTCAAATACCTAGATCGAAAGATGGAAGAACATTAAATGTAAAATCATTAAATATATATGATTTTCCTAGAGATGTAAAAATTGATATAGTAACATTTAATGATTTTCATGGTCATGTAAAAGAAGGTAGAAAAGAGCTAGGAATGGCTAAAATAGTAGGATATGTAGATGCATTAAAAAAAGAAAATCCAAATGTATTAGTAGTATCAGCAGGAGATAACTATCAAGGGACAGCAATATCAAACTTAACAGTAGGAGCACCAGTAAATGATATGTTTGAATTACTTGATTTAGTAGGTTCAGCAATAGGGAATCATGAATTTGACTGGGGAGTAGAAAAAATAAAAGAATGGGAAGATAAAGGAGTAGCCTTTTTAGCATCAAACATATATGATAAAGCAACAAATAAACCAGTATCATGGGCAATGCCATATAGAATAGTAGAAATAGCAGGTAAAAAAATAGCATTTATAGGTTTATCAACAGAATCAACAGCTTATCAAACAAAAGTAGAAAATGTAAAAGATTTAAAATTTATACCAGTAGAAAAAGCAGCTAAAGAATGGGTAGAATATTTAATGTCAGGGAAAGCATCAGAAGGGAAACCAGATGCAATAATAGCATTAACACATGTACCAACAGTCCAAGATAGAGATACAAAAGAAATAACAGGAGATGAAATAGAAAGATTATCAAAAGTAAAAGGAATAGATGCAATAGTGACAGGACATAGTCATAAAATAGTATCAGGAAAAATAAATGGAATACCAGTAGTACAAGCATATAAATATGGAAGAGCCTTAGGAAGAATAGAACTAATGTTTGATAAAGAAAACAAATTAACAGTAAATGCATATGTAGATTTAGCATATAAACATAAAGAAGATATACCAGTATCAAAAGAAGCGAAATTAAGATATGAAATGAGAGAAGAAAAATTAAAACCAATTTTAGGAAAAGTAGTAGGAAAACTAAATGAAGATTTAATACATGATAGAAGTGCAAAAAATTTAACACCATTAGGTTATTGGGCAGCAGACATAATGAGAAAAGCAACAGGAACACAAATAGGATTAACAAATGGAGGAGGACTAAGAAGAAGTCTATATAAAGGAGACATAACAATGGGTGACCTTTATGAAGTAATGCCATTTGATAATCAATTAGTAACAATGAAAGTAAGTGGAAAACACTTAAAAGAGTTAATAGATCATGGAATAGATGCAGATTACATGACAGATGGACAATTTGCAGGATTATATGTAGTGTATAATCCAGATAAAGAATATGAACATAGAGTAGAAATGTTGGCATTAGAAGATGGAACAATAGTAGAAGATGATAAATGGTATACATTAACAACAAATGATTTTATATTAGGTGGAGGAGATAAATACAACTTTAAAGGAGCAAAAGAAGTAGTAGATACATATGTTCAAATAAGAGATGTATTAGAAGAAGCAATAGAAAAAGAAAAAGAGGTAAAAGTACCAAATATAGAAGGAATAATGATACCAGTAACAGAATATAAAGCAGAACCAGGAGATTGTTTATGGAATATAATTAAAGCTGCAGACAATACTTTAAGTGATAAAGAAATTTTGAGTATTGTAAAAGATTTAGCGCTAATAAACAGATTAGAAAATCCTGATTTAATTTACATTGATCAAACATTAAGATTACCATTAGATAATTAATTAAAAAAAAGCATATATAGAATTTCTATATATGCTTTTTTATTAATAAAAACAGTTATTTATATAAAATATATATTCAAAACATAAAAAATATATAAAAAATTATTGACAATCTTTTGATTGTTTGTTACAATTAGCTAAATTAAAATTGTGCAAAGATCAGGAGAAAGAATTTCTCTTGTGAGTATAACTTACCCTTGGTAGTATACCTTTATGGGGAGAAAATAATAAATATAACTTTCTCCAATAAAGGGGTATTAACAGGGGTATTTTTTATTTATAAATTATTCGAGGTGAATTAAAATGAAAAATTTAAGGAATTTTAGGAATGAAAAAAATATTATAAAACTAAATAAAATTTATTAATAGGAATAGTCTATAGATTTTGTATAATTTTAAATCTCTATAGCCTATTATAGGCTTTTTTTATTACAAAAAAATATTTATATATAAATACAGGAGGTAGAATGAGTTATTTAGAAACATTAAAAAATATCTTTATTAATGATGGAAGATATATGTATATTATAAAAGGATTGGGTTTTTCAGTAGGAGTTACGATTTTTGCAGCTTTTATTGGACTTGTAGTAGGTATAATACTTGCATTATTTAGACTTTCTCGTTTTTATCCTTTAAAAAAATTTGAACATTTAAATGAAGAAATAAAAAAATTTAATCCTTTAGAATTGTTTGCATTACTTTATGTAGATTTAGTTAGAGGAACTCCAGCAGTCGTACAATTGATGATATTAGCTAATATTGTATTTGTAGGAGCGCTTAGAGATACACCTGTTTTTATAGTAGCTGGTCTTGCTTTTGGACTTAATAGTGCAGCTTATGTAGCTGAAATAATAAGAGCAGGAATTCAAGGATTAGATAAAGGGCAAATGGAAGCAGCAAAAGCTTTAGGTATGCCTTATAGATTAGCAATGAAAGAAATTATCATTCCGCAAGCAATAAAAAAAATATTACCAACACTTGTAAGTGAATTTATAACACTTCTTAAAGAAACATCTATAGTAGGATTTATTGGAGGAGTTGATTTACTTAGATCGGCTAATATTATTACAAGTCAAACTTATAGAGGGGTAGAGCCATTATTAGCAGTTGGATTTATATATTTGGTACTTACTAGTTTATTTACTAAATTTATGAGAGTTGTAGAGAAGGGAATGAGAAAAAGTGATTAAAATTGTTGATTTACATAAATATTATGGAGAATTAGAAGTATTAAAAGGAATAAATAAAGAAATAAAAAAGGGAGAAGTTGTAGCAATAATTGGACCTTCTGGAAGTGGGAAATCAACATTTTTAAGATGCTTAAATCTTTTAGAAGAACCAACAAATGGTCATATTTATATTGATGGAATAGATATTTTAGATAAAAAGACAGATATAAATAAAGTAAGAGAAGAAAAAATAGGAATGGTTTTTCAACATTTTAATTTGTTTCCGCATAAAACAGTGCTTGAAAATCTTACATTAGGGCCTATAAAAATTAAAAATTTTACACAAAAAGAAGCAGAAATAATAGCATTTGAACTTCTTGAAAAAGTAGGATTAAAAGAAAAAGCGTATGTTTATCCTAATAGTTTATCAGGGGGGCAAAAACAAAGGATAGCTATAGCTAGAGCACTTGCAATGAAACCAAGTATATTATTATTTGATGAACCTACAAGCGCACTTGATCCTGAAGTAGTAAATGAAGTACTTGAAGTAATGAAAACTTTAGTAAAAGAGGGAATGACAATGCTAGTTGTGACTCATGAAATGGGATTTGCTAAAAATGTAGCTAGTAGAGTATTTTTTATGGATAGAGGGAATATACTAGAAGATGATGAACCTAAAAAAATATTTGAAAATCCTAGTCACGAAAGAACAAAAGAGTTTTTATCAAAAGTTTTAAACCATTAGAAAATTAATGAATATAAAAAATATTAATATTTTAAAATAAATAAAAAATAAGGAGGAATATTTTATGAAGAAAATTTTAACTTTAGTAATATTAGCAACAATATTTTTAGTGGGATGTGGAGGAAATAAAGAAAAAACTTATGTAGTAGGAACGAATGCGGAATTTCCACCATTTGAATATCGAGAAGGAGATAAAATAATTGGATTTGATATAGAACTAATTGAATTATTAACAAAAGAAGCAGGAATTAAATATGAAGTAAAAGATATGAGTTTCGATGGATTATTACCAGCATTACAAACCAAAAAAATAGATTTAGTAGTATCTGGAATGACAGCTACAGAAGAAAGAAAAAAATCTGTAAATTTTACAAAAAGTTATTATTCTACAAGTCAAGTAATAATAGTTAGAGAAAATCAAAATAATATAAAATCATTTGATGATTTAGTAGGTAAAAAAGTAGGAGCAATGATTGGAACTACAGGAGATTTAATAGTAAGTGATATAAAAGATGTAAATGTAAAAAAATATAATGCTTCTTATGCTGCTATACTAGATTTAAAAGCGGATAAAATAGATGCTGTAGTACTTGATTCAGAACCAGCAAAAAATTATGTGAAACAAAATAAAGGGATAAAAGTAATTGAAGGAGTATCTGTAACAGAAGAATATGCAATAGCTTTAAGAAAAGAAGATAAAGAATTATTAGAAAAATTAAATAAAGCATTTGAAACAATAAAAGCAAATGGAGAATATAAAAAACTTTATGATAAATATTTTAGTAAATAATTAAAATGTTTTGAAAGGAAAAAAGATGAGGTCTAGGTATAATTTAAAAGAAGGAAAAAATAAATAGACTTTGAAAATAAAAAATAGTGACAAAAAATATGCACTGTTTTTTACAGTGTATATTTTTAAGCCAAACAAAAAAGTCCTATAATAAAAAAGGAAAACTGAAAGGGGAAAATATGAAGCTTTGGGGAGGAAGATTTAATAAAGAAAGTTCAAAATTACTAGAAAAATTTAATGCATCAATAACTTTTGATATAAGAATGTATAAAGAAGATATTATGGGAAGCATAGCGCATTCAAAAATGCTTGCTAAGCAAAATATTATATCTAAAGAAGAGCAAGAAAAAATAGAAAAAGCATTAAAAGAAATAGAGTTAGAAATAGATAATGATGAATTAGAATTTTCATTAGCTGATGAAGATATACATATGGCAATAGAAAAAAGACTTATACAAAAAATAGGTGATACAGGGAAAAAATTGCATACAGCTAGAAGTAGAAATGATCAAGTTGCTCTTGATATAAGACTTTATTTAAAAAAAGAAATAAAAAATATAAAAGAAATAATAATTGATTTATTAAAAGTAATAAAAGAAGTTGCAAAAAATAATAAAGAAGTTATATTACCTGGATATACCCATCTTCAAAGAGCACAACCTATACTTTTTGCACATCATTTATTAGCATATTTTGAAATGTTAAAAAGAGATTATGATAGATTAAACGATCTTTATAAAAGAGTAGATGTAATGCCACTTGGAGCATCGGCACTTGCAGGAACTACATATAATATAGATAGACATTTTGTTGCAAAAGAGCTTGGATTTGGTAAAGTAACAAATAATAGTTTAGACAGTGTAAGTGATAGAGATTTTATTGCAGAAACAAATTTTGTAATAGCTATGATAGCTATGCATATGTCAAGATTTTCAGAAGAAATTATACTTTGGGCTACTAGTGAATTTGGATTTATAAATCTTGATGATGCGTATTCTACAGGTTCATCTATTATGCCACAAAAGAAAAATCCAGATATAGCTGAACTTGTAAGAGGAAAAACAGGTAGAATTTATGGAAATCTTATCTCTATACTTACTGTAATGAAAGGATTGCCATTAGCATATAATAAAGATACACAAGAAGATAAAGAAGGAGTATTTGATTCAATAGATAATATAAAAATATCATTAGAAATTTTTAAAGAGATGCTTGCAACAATAAAAGTAAATAAAGAAAATATGATAAAAGATATTTATAAAGGATTTATAAATGCAACAGATATAGCTGATTATTTAGCAAAAAAAGGAATACCTTTTAGAGAGGCGCATGAAGTTGTAGGAAAACTTGTAGCTTACTGTGAAGAAAATAATAAATACTTGAACGAACTTACTTTTGATGAATATAAAAAATTTAATGAAAAATTTGAAGAAGATATTATAGAAAAAGCAAAAATAGAAACTTGTATAAAAGATAGAAATTCTTATGGTGGTACATCGTATAGTGAAGTCGAAAGACAATTAAAAGAGGCAGAAAAATTTTTAAAAAATTAAAATAAAGATTTATAGGAGGGATTATTTATGAAGAAAGATAAAGTTGTATTAGCATATTCAGGAGGATTAGATACATCGATTACTATACCATGGTTAAAAGAAAACTACGATTTAGAGGTAATTGCTTGTTGTGTAGATGTAGGACAAGATGATGATATGGAACAAGTAAAAATAAAAGCAATAGAATCTGGTGCATCAAAAGTATATGTAGAAGACTGTAAAGAGGAATTTTTAACAGAATATGCATTTAAAGCTTTAAAAGCCGGAGCTGTATATGAGCATAAATATTTATTAGGAACGTCTCATGCAAGACCATTAATAGCAAAAAAACTTGTAGAAGTAGCTCATAAAGAGGGAGCAAAATATATATGTCATGGGTGTACAGGAAAAGGAAATGACCAAGTTAGATTTGAAACTGGGATAGCGGCTATTGACCAAAGTATTAAAATAATTGCACCTTGGAGAATATGGGATATAAAATCAAGAGAAGATGCAATAGATTATGCTAATGCTCATGGAATAAAATTAACTGTAACAAAAGAAAAAATATATTCAAGAGACCAAAATTTATGGCATATAAGTCATGAGGGAGGAGATATTGAATTTTTAGAAAATGAACATAAAGATGAAATATATATGATGGTAAAACCTTTAGAACAAGCAAAAGATACAGCAGAATATGTAGAAATTGAGTTTAAAAAGGGAGTTCCAGTAGCTGTAAATAATGAAAAATTAGATGCAGTATCTTTAGTTACAAAATTAAATAAAATAGCTGGAGAACACGGAATTGGAGTTATTGATATTATTGAAAATAGAATTGTAGGAATGAAATCAAGAGGAATATATGAAACACCAGGAGGAACATTGCTTTATGCAGCTCTTCAAGAATTAGAATCAATTTGTCTTGATAAAGATACAATGTCATTCAAAAAAACAGTAGCTCAAAAATATGGTGATTTAACTTATAGTGGATTATGGTTTACTCCATTAAAAGATGGATTAGATGCTTTTATTGATAGCATAATGGAAAATGTAAGTGGAAAAGTAAAATTAAAATTATATAAAGGAAATATAAAACCAGCAGCAAGAATATCTAAATATGCATTATATGACGAAGGAATATCATCATTTGGAGCTAGTGATATGTATGATCATAAAGATGCAGAAGGATTTATAAAATTATTTTCATTACCAACAAAAGTACAGAGTTTAATTAAAAGTAAAAATTCAAAATAAACAAATTAGAAAGTATGGGAAAATATTTTTAAGGGAACCGTGGAATTAATAAAAAATTTAATGTGTATTCTGTGGTTTCAAAATAAATCTAAAAAGTATTTTAAAAAATTAATAAGGGGGAAAAATGATAAAAGCAGGAGTAATAGGAGCAACTGGATATGCAGGACAACAACTTGTCTATCTATTAAAATATCATAAAGAAGTAGAGATAATATTTTTAAGTTCGAATTCATATAGTGGTAAAAAATATTCTGATGTATATACTAATTATTATGGAATAATAGATAACGTTTTAGTGTCTACTGAAGAAGCATTAGAAAAATATGATGAAATAGATGTATTATTTTTAGCATTACCACATGGTAAATCAATAGAACTCGTAAAAAAAGCAGTTGATAAAGGGGTTAAAGTAATAGATCTTGGAGCTGATTATAGACTTGATAGCAAAGAAGAATTTGAGAAGTGGTATCAAATAGAGCATCCATATGAATCCCTTTTAAAAGAATCTGAATATGCATTAGTAGAATTAAAAGATAAAGAAAGTATAAAAAATAGTAAAGTAATAGCAAATCCTGGATGTTATCCAACAGCTACACTATTAGGAATAGCTCCACTTTTAAAAAAGAAATTTATTGATACAAAAAATATAATAGTAGATGCAAAATCTGGAATATCTGGAGCGGGTAGAGGAATTGACATTTATAAGCTTTACTGTGAAGCAACAGAAAATGTAAAAGCTTATAAAGTAGCTTCTCATAGACATACTGCAGAAATAGAACAAGAAATGTCGAAATTAGCAAATAAAGATATAAAAATTACATTTACTCCAACACTTATTCCAATGAGTAGAGGAATTCTTTCGACTATTTATGCAAATTTAAAGATTAATAAAACTAAACAAGAGTTACTAGAGATATATAAAGAGTTTTATAAAGAAAATAAATTTGTTAGAATAAGAGAAATAGATGTGCAAACAAAAGATGTTAAAAGAACAAATTATTGTGATATAACTATAAATATAGATAATAGAACAAATAGAGTGATTATTACTTCAGTAATAGATAATATAGTTAAAGGTGCAGCAGGACAAGCAATACAAAATATGAATGTATTATTTGATTTAGAAGAGAATATGGGGATTGAAAATATATCTATATATATTTAATGGAGGATAAATATGCAAAAGTACTATGAAGTAAAGAAAGATAATTTTTTAGTAACAACAGATCCAAATAAAATAAATATTCAATCAGTGTATGATCATCTTTCGAATGCACACTGGGCAAATAAAAGAAGTAAAGAGTTAATAGAAAAATCATTTAAAAATTCTTTATGTTTTTCTTTGTTAGATAACGATAAACATATTGGAATAGCTAGAGTTGTGACAGACTATGCTACTTTTGCATATTTATGTGATGTATATATAGATGAAGCTTATAGAGGACAAAAATTAGGTGAATTTTTAATAAAATCAGTAGTAGAATATAAAGAATTAAAAAATCTGAGAAGATTTTTATTATATACAACTAATGCGAAAGAATTTTATAAAAAATTTGGTTTTCATGAGCTCATAAATAAAAATAATTTTTTAGAAATATTTAATGATGTCTAAAAATTGGGGGAATATCATGATAAAAAAAGATATAACAATAAATGATGTAGAAGGTTTTAAATCTATTGGAATAGATGCTAAACTTCGAAAAGAGAAAAGAGAAAATTTAGCTTTAATATATGCTAAAAATGGTGCAATAGCTTCTGGAGTTTTTACACAAAATGTTATAAAAGCTGCTCCTGTTATATATAATATGAAAAATATAGAAAATGAAAATATAAAAGCTGTTATAATAAATAGTGGAAATGCAAATGCATGCACAGGAGAAGTTGGCTATCAAAATACAGAAATTATAGCTAAAAATATAGCAAAACATTTAGAGATAGAAAGTGAAGAAGTGCTTGTGAATTCGACGGGGATAATAGGAGTACAACTTCCTATGGATAAAATATTAAGTGGAATTGAAAAAATATGTACTGAAGTTCAAAATCATAATGATAAACATAGTATAGCAAGAGCTATAATGACAACAGATACAAAGCCTAAAGAAATAGGTGTAGAATTAGAATTAGATGGTAAAAAAGTAAAAATAGCTGGAATAGCTAAAGGCTCTGGAATGATACATCCAAATATGGCTACAATGCTTGGATTTATAGTTACAGATATAAATATAACAAAAGATATGTTAGAAAAAGCATTTAAGCCTACAATAGATAAATCTTTTAATATGATATCTGTTGACGGAGATACAAGTACAAATGATACTTGTATAATTTTGTCAAGTAGAAAAGCTAAGAATAAACTTATTGATAAAGAAGATAAAAATTTTAATAAATTTAAAGAAGCTCTTGAATATGTAAATATAGAGCTTGCTAAAATGATAGCTGCAGATGGTGAAGGTGCAACTAAATTATTAGAAGTGAATGTAGTAAATTATAAAAATGAAGAAGAAGCCAAAATTTTAGCTAAAAGTATAATTACTTCTAATTTAACAAAAGCAGCATTTTTTGGAGCAGATGCAAATTGGGGAAGAATATTATGTGCTATGGGATACTCAGGAGTACAATTTACTCCCAATACTTTAGATTTGTATTTCAAATCAGGAAAAGGTGAAATAAAAGTATTTGAAAATGGATTGCCTATTATTTTTAATGAAGACAAAGTAAAAGAGATACTTTTAGAAAAAGAAGTAATAGTAATAGCTGATTTTAAAACTGGAGAGCATTCAGCAACTGCTTGGGGATGTGATCTTACTTATGATTATGTAAAAATAAATGGCTCTTATAGAAGTTAAAAATCATAATGATTTAAAACTTTTTTAAAATATAGTTTAAAGACTATAATGGGGGGAAGAATATTGAAAAAAGGATATTTATATCTATCAGACGGTAGTTATTATGAAGGAAATTTGTACGGTGAAGAAAATATAAAATATGGAGAGTTAGTTTTTAATACATCTATGACAGGCTATCAAGAAATTTTAACAGATCCGTCATATGCAAAACAAATAGTTATACTTACCTATCCATTTATTGGAAATTATGGAACAAATGATATGTATAATGAATCACAAGATGTTTATGCTTCTGGTCTAATAGTAAAAAATTTAGAAAAAACACCTAGCAATTTTATGAACAAAGATTCTTTAGAAGAGTTTGCAAAACAGAAAAATCTTACAATTTTAGGTAATATTGATACTAGGTCACTTACAATAAAAATAAGAGATATAGGAGTTATGAATTCAATTATTTCTCCGAAAAAATTAGATGAAAAAGAGTTAAAAGAATTATTTTCTAAACCTTTAAATATAGAAAGTAGTATGACAGAAGTAGGAGTAAAAGAGATAATAGAAATAAAAGGAAATAAAGAGACAATAGGAGTACTTGATTTAGGATTAAAAAATAATATTTTAGATAATTTAAAGAAAAGAGATATTAATATAAAGATTTTTCCATATGGAACAAAAGCAGAAGAAATTTTAGCACATAAAGTAGATGGACTATTAGTTAGTAATGGACCAGGAGATCCCAAATATGCTATAAAAGCAATAGCGTGCATTAAAAATTTATTTGATAAACTTCCAATTTTTGGGATTTGTATGGGAAACCAAATAATATCTTTAGCTGCTGGAGCAGATACATATAAAATGAAATTTGGACATCGTGGTGGAAATCACGGTGTAATTGATTATAAAAAAAATAGATCTTTTATAACTTCTCAAAACCATGGATATGCAGTAGATGAAAAAAGTTTAGAAAATACTGGATTTGAAGTAGCTTTTAGAAATCTTAATGATGATACAGTAGAAGGAATTCGTCATAAAGATTATCCAATATTTTCTGTTCAATTTCATCCAGAGGCATGTCCTGGACCTCATGATACAGAATATTTATTTGATGAATTTTTAACATTAGTGAGAGGGGAGTAAGTTATGATAAAAAAAGTAATATTAATTGGTTCTGGGCCTATTATAATAGGACAAGCAGCAGAATTTGATTATTCTGGGACGCAAGCATGTAAAGCAATAAAAGAAGAAGGGATAGAAGTAATACTTATAAATAGTAATCCTGCAACAATAATGACAGATGAAAATATAGCAGATAAAGTATATATAGAACCATTAACGACAGATGTAATAGAGAAAATAATAATAAAAGAAAAACCAGATGGTATTTTAGCTGGTTTTGGAGGGCAAACAGCTCTTACGTTAGCAATGAAATTATATGACAAAGGAATACTTGATAAATATGGAGTAGAATTATTAGGAATAAATATAGAAGCTATAAAAAAAGCAGAAGATAGAGAAGAATTTAAAGAGCTTTTAGAAAAAATAGGAGAACCTATAGCTAAAAGTAAAATTATCCATAAGCTTGAGGAAGGAATAAAATTCACAAAAGAAATAGGATACCCAATAATACTTCGTCCTGCTTATACACTTGGCGGAACAGGTGGAGGAATAGCAAGTAATGAAAAAGAATTTATAGAAATATGCGAAAGAGCATTAAAGCTAAGTCCTATTCATCAAGTACTTGTGGAACAAAGTGTAGCTGGCTGGAAAGAGATAGAATACGAAGTAATGAGAGATAAAAAAGGGAACTGTATAACTGTATGTAATATGGAAAATTTAGATCCAGTGGGAATACATACAGGTGATAGTATAGTTGTGGCACCTTCTCAAACTTTATCAAATAAAGAATATCAAATGCTTAGAGAATCATCATTTAAAATAGTATCGGCATTAGATATAGAAGGAGGATGTAATGTACAGTTTGCATTAAATCCAAATTCTTATGAATATATTGTAATAGAAGTAAATCCGCGAGTAAGCCGTTCTTCTGCACTTGCATCAAAAGCTACAGGATATCCAATAGCCAAAATAGCTGCCAAAATAGCTCTCGGATATAGCTTGGATGAATTAAAAAATAGTGTCACTAAAAAATCAAGTGCATTTTTTGAACCAGCTATTGATTATATAGTTTTAAAGTTACCTAAATGGCCTTTTGATAAATTTAAAACAGCAAGTAAATCGCTTTCTACTCAAATGAAAGCTACAGGAGAAGTTATGGCAATAGATAGAACCTTTGAAGGGGCTCTTATGAAAGCTATAAGTAGTATAGAAGGTGGTTATACAGGACTTAATTATAGCGGATTAAAAGAAAAAAGCGATAAAAAACTTATAAATGAATTAGTTACAAATAATAGTGATAGAATATTTGCTATTGCAGAACTTTTCAGAAGAAAATATAAAATAGAAGATATTTTTAACTACACTAAAATTGATAGATGGTTTTTAAAAGGAATTCATAATATAATAGATTTAGAAAAAAAATTAGAAGAAAATCCTAAAAATATAAAATATATAAAAAAAGCAGAGAAAATAGGATTTGTAGATGATGAAATAATCAGACTATCTAAAATAACAAAAAAAGAATTAGATAATATAAGAAAAGAATCAAATTTATATCCAACCTATAAAATGGTTGATACGTGTAGTGGAGAATTTGAAGCAGTAACTCCTTATTATTATTCTTGTTATGAAAGTACAGATGAAAATATAATTACGAATAATAAAAAAATAATAATAATAGGTTCTGGACCAATAAGAATAGGGCAAGGAATAGAGTTTGATTATTGCTCTGTACATGCTATATGGGCAGCCAAAGAAAGAGGATATGAAGCAATAATTATAAACAATAATCCTGAAACAGTAAGTACAGATTTTGATACATCTGACAAACTATATTTTGAATCATTATATATAGATGATGTAATTAATATAGTAAGAGAAGAAAATCCAGAAGGTGTAATTGTACAATTTGGAGGACAAACTTCAATAAATCTTACAGAACGACTTGAAAAATCAGGAATAAAAATACTTGGTAGTGATTTTAACTCAATAGATTTAGCAGAAGATAGAGAAAAATTTAGAGAATTTTTAGAAAATCTTAAGATAAAAAGCCCTATTGGAGATGCGGTATCTACAATAGATGAAGCAAGAAAACTGATAGAAAAAATAGGGTATCCAGTAATAGTTAGGCCATCTTATGTAATAGGTGGTAGAGCTATGAAGGTTATAAATACTGATAAGGAGTTAGTAGAATATTTTGAAGATGCTAAAAAATTAGATGCAGTATCTATACTTGTAGATAAATATTTATATGGAACAGAAATTGAAGTAGATGCTATATCTGACGGTGAAGATGTTCTTATACCTGGAATTATGGAACATATAGAAAAAACAGGTATACATTCAGGAGATAGTATATCAGCATATCCCCCAATTACTTTATCAAATGAATTGAAAGATAAATTAGTAGAAACTACTAGAAAAATAGCTATAAATTTAAAAACCAAAGGATTGATAAATATACAATATGTATATTATGAAAATGAGTTATACATAATAGAAGTAAATCCTAGAGCAAGTAGAACAGTACCAATATTAAGTAAAGTTACTGGAATTCCTATGGTAAAAATAGCTGTAGATATTATGCTTGGAGATAAATTAAAAAATATGAAATACGGAACAGGGCTTGCCAAAGAAAAAGAGTTTTATTCTTTAAAATTTCCGGTGTTTTCTACAGAAAAATTAGCAGATGTAGATATTTTTTTAGGACCAGAAATGAAATCTACAGGTGAGATATTAGCAATTGATAAAAAACTAGAAAACGCTATATATAAAGGTTTTAAAGCATGTGGAGTAGGAAAAATAGAAAATAAAAAAGTATATGTATCATTTAGTGATATTAGTAAAGAAAAAGGAAAAGAAATTGTAAAAAAATACATAAATAAAGGTTTTAAAATATATAGTAGTGGAAATACATATAAATATCTTAAAGAATTTTATGATATAATAGAGCTTGACAAAGAAGATATTTCAAATAAATTAAAAGAAAAAAAGATAGAATTAATAATAAATATACCTACATTTGGAAACAATACTAAGACATTTGGATTTAAATTACGTAGAAAAGCTGCAGAAAATAAAATAGCTTTATTTACCGCAATAGAAACAGCAGAACTTTACTTAAAAGTATATGAAGCAACAGAAAATAAAAATTATTATACTGTAAAAGAATACTTGGAAATGTAAGATAAATCAAATTAAATAAAGTGTATAAAAATTAATAAAATATATTGGGGGAATATATGGAAAAAATAATAGAAAAAGCTAATATTTTATTAGAGGCTATGCCATATATAAAAGAGTTTTCAGGAAAAACTATTGTAATAAAATATGGTGGTAGTGCAATGACAGATGAAAAATTAAAACAAGATTTTATTAGAGATATAGTTTTAATGAAATATGTAGGAATGAATCCGGTAGTAGTTCATGGAGGAGGACCTGCAATAAATGAGATATTAAAAAAAGTAAATAAGAAAGTAGAATTCATTGAAGGAAATAGAGTAACAGATATTGAAACAGTCGAATTAGTAGAAATGGTTTTAGCTGGAAAAGTAAATAAAGATATTGTAGCAATAATAAATAAAAATGGTGGGAAAGCAATAGGTCTTAGTGGAAAAGATAGTAATCTTATATTAGCTGAAAAAAAATATATAGAAAAAAATGGAGAAAAAATTGATATAGGATATGTAGGAAAGGTAAAGAAAATAAATATTGATATAGTAAATACTTTAATAGAAAAAGGATATATTCCTGTAGTATGTCCAGTTGGATCTGATGAAGAAGGGACTACGTATAATATAAACGCTGACTATGTGGCAGGTGAAGTCGCAGGAGCATTAAAAGCAGATAAATTTATATTTGTAACTGATGTAATGGGAATAATGAGAGATATAGATGATAAAGGTTCTTTAATAAATAAAGTAACTGAAGAAGAAGTAGAAAAATTAATAAATAATAAAATAATAGTAGGTGGAATGTTGCCAAAAATATCTGCTTGTTTAAATGCACTTGATAAAGGTGCCGGTAAAGTACATATAATCAATGGTAAAATAGAACATTCTCTTTTATTAGAAATATTTACAAAAGAAGGAATAGGAACAATGATAGTTAAGTAAAAAACAAGAGGATTTACCTCTTGTTTTTTTAAGGTCTTTTTTATTTTAATTATATTTGATATAATAAAGAAATAGATAAATTTTAAGTAGGAGAAAATAATGAGGAATATTAAAATAACATATCAATATAATGGTAGTAACTTTTATGGTATGCAAAGACAAAATGAATTTAGGACAGTACAAGGAGAAATAGAAAAAGCTTTAAATAAATTATTTAGAGAAAAAATAACAATAAAAACATCTGGTAGGACAGATAGAGGTGTTCATGCACTTTTTCAAGTTTCAAATTTTTTAACTAATAATAAAACTATACCAGTAGAAAAACTTACATATATTTTAAATAGAGGACTTCCAAAAGATATTCATATATTAGATACGAAAGAAGTTGAATTAGAGTTTAATTCTAGGTTTTCAGCTAAAGATAGAGCGTATATTTACAAAATGTGTTCTCAAAAAAATCCTTTTGATTATGATAAAGTGATGAATGTAAAAGAGGAAATAAATGAAGAAAAATTAAAAAAAATATTAACTCCTTTATTAGGTGAACATAATTTTGATAGTTTTAGAAAATCAGATTGTGAAGCAAAAAATAATTTTAGAGAAATAAAAGAAATAAAATGTTATAGAGAGAATAACTATACAATAGTTTATTTAAAAGCAAATGCATTTTTAAAGTCTATGGTTAGAATTATAATAGGAAGTGCTTTAGCAGTATATTTTGGAGAAAGAGACGAAAATTATATTATAAACAAATTAAAAGATCCAAATATTAATGATGAAAAAATATTAGCAGAGCCACAAGGATTATATCTTTGTGAAATAAATTATTAGGGTGAGTATATGAAGTTTATAGAAATTTTATCAAATGAAAAAGAATATATAGAACAAATAATAAAAATTGAAGAAAGAATTTTTGGAAAAAATGGCGGTGTTGATTATTGGATATTAAAACCAATAATAAGATATGGAAAAGTTTTAGCCATTGAAGAAAATAATAAAATATTAGCAGTAGCAGAACTAATAAATAATTGGGATAATAATACTATATATATATATGGATTTTGTGTAGATATAAAATATCAATCTAAAGGAATAGGAAAAGTTTTTTTAGAAAAACTAAAAGAGTATATTATTAAAAATAAAAAAACAATAAAAAATATAGTATTAACAGTAGATAAAGAAAATATAAAAGCAATAAAACTATATGAAAAGTTGGGATTTGAGATAGAAAAAGAGTTAAAAGATGAATATGGAAAAGGTATAGATAGATTATATATGATGTTTAAAATTTAAGAAATATATATCTTTGCTTATTGAATATGTGACTAAAAAGTGTTAATATAATAATGAATAAAACTAAAATATGGAGGGTATCTAGTTGAGTAAAAATATTAAAGTAAATGAATCAGAAAAGAAAGAGTATAAACTTTATATTGATGAAAAATGGTATATTCCTATTGATAAAAATGGATATACTAAAGGAACATGTTATGAGGGAGCACTTGGTGTAGTAATACAGTTGAAAAATGATAGAGGCGGAGTTTATGCGTTAAAAATTCCGAGACTTTTAGCTGATACTTTAAAAGAAAATGCATATATATGTGAACTTTTAAATGAAGAAGAGAAAAATGTAACAGAAATTTTTACTACTCAAGATGATATAGGGAGAGATGGATTATTAAGAGGTTCTTTACTTTCAGAAAAAATTATTCAAAAACCAATACAAAGCATTAATTCAACTAGCGAAGAAGCAAGAAAACAAAATGGACAAATTATTGCAGTGCAATATAACAAAGGAAAAATGCCAAGATTTTGTGGGATAAAAGTTGATGAAGAAGGAGAAATAAAACTTTTTCCAGAAGGTGTTAAATTAGAAGAATTACCATTAGAAAATAAGAAAGATTTTGAAAAATTAAAGAAAAATGCAATGGATGGAAATAGTCCATGGCAAAAAACCATAGTTTTGTATGAACCAATAGAAAATAGAAGAGTAATAAGCTATCTAGATGTATTAGAGTTTTTAAAAGAAGAAAATGAATATAATAAACTTTGGTATGTAGGACTTCCTTCTATTGTATATGAATGGGGAAATAGTACGCTATCAGAGGTAATAATAAATAGAAAAAATAAAGAATGGGATTTAATTAATTATCTGGAATTAAATAGAACATTATTAGATGGTCTTAATTCATTGCACCATAGAAATATTATTCATTCAGATATTAGACCAGCAAATATTATGTATATGGGGAATTATACTAATCCTAAAAATTATAAACTTATTGATTATGGTAGTTTTAATAAACATGATGTAGGGATAATTGATGGAAATAAAGTATCTGATGAACATTTTAGTAGAATATTAGGGCCTACTCTTAGTAAAGAAAGAACATCACCTTTTTATGCACCTGAAAGAAAAAGTGATATAGAAAGAGAAAACGCTGATACAGCTGTATTTGTAAATAATGAAGATGATACAGTAAGAATACTTCTTGGATGGCGAGGAGAACTTCTTGAAGAAGATATTGTAAAAGAAGAAGTTATAGAAAATATAAAAGAATTTAAATATCCGAAAGAAATAGAAGAAAATCCTAAATATGATTCATCTCTTTTAATTCCAGGGGATAAAATTCAAATTAGAGAATATATATTTCAAATAGAAGATGTAGGAATAACGGAAAATGGTAATAAAATATTATTATGTAGTAAAAATTATTGGAAAATTTTTCATGGAAAAATAATTATTGCTTCTAAAGAAATTATTGAAACAGGAGCATGGATGTCTATTCCAAGAACCACAGAACTTAGACAATGGTCATTTGCTACTGATATTTATGGAGTAGGAGCTATATTCTTATATACATTATTTTTTGGTGGACTAGAAAAAGATGAGCTTCAAACTGCAGAAAATCAATTTGCAGAAATGTTAAGCGAACTTGATAGTATACCATTTTTTAAAAATATGTGGGTGGATTTAGCACCACTTTGTGCTCAAATTGAAAAATTCTATGAAGAGGATACAGACAAAAGTAAAATAGAAAATTTTATTTTTAATCCAGAAGATTATCTTGATTTTGCAAAAGATATGGAAAAAGATAATATTCAAAAGAAAAGCTTCTTAGAATATGCAAAATACATTACATTTTTAATTACTTATTCAGTAAAAGAAACAAGAAAAATATTAAAATTATTAAATTATAATTATATATATTTTATTTATGCTATGCATTATGCATTAAACTGTTTACATAGAAGAGTATCATTATTAAATGAAGATGAAAAAGAAGAAAATTTTATCAAAAGTAGTGAAAAAGTAGTATATCCTTTCTGTAAAAGCAGAATAAATAATAGAGATGATAAGAATCAAGCAGTATTAAAAGCAATAGATTATTTAGATAGATTTATAAAAATATTAAATAGTAAAAAGTTTGATAGTTTTATATTAGGTGAAGAGGAAAAAGAAAGAAATAATCCTCAACATATACCAGCAACAGAACTTAGAAGAAGGTTTGTGGAATTAAATGACAAACATAATAATTTAGAAATAAAAATGGAAAAAATGAAAGAATTAAATAGTAGATTAGAAGAAGAAAAAAATGAAAATGAAAAAAGAATAAAAGAACTAGAACAAATAAGAAAAGCACTTGAACTTCAAAAAGAAAAAATAAATAATGATTTTAAAGAAAAATTAGAACGAGAAAAAGAATTAGAAAAAATAGTAGAAGAAAAAAAAGAGTATATAAAAAATTTAGAATACACTTTAGCCCAAGAAAAAACAAAAATTGAAGAAATAGAAAATAATTATAAATATGTAGTAAATGATAATGAAAAAATTAAATCAACAGTATATGAAATAGTAGCAAGTGCAAAGAAAAAACTAGGATTTGGATATTCTGATGAAGTAATAGATGAACTTCTTTTACAAATTAATAAGTTAAAAAGCGAAAAACAATAGTTAGTTGTAAAAATTGGAGGGGTTAAAATGAGTATTGTTACAGAATTGGAAAAAGAATTTGAAAAAGCACCTATTTTTAGAGCTATATTAGATTCTTTGCCAGAAATGATATTTATTTTTGATAATAAAGGAAGACTTACAAAAGTAAATGCAAAAGTGCAGATTTTTTTAAAACAAAATAAAGAAATAATTTTTTCTGATGAATCTGGTAAAGAAGTAGAGTGTAAACTAGATGTAGAAATAGAAGATGATAATCCTTTAATTAGAGATTGCTTTATTAGAAATATAGTAAAAGAAGTAAGACAAACTAAAAAAGCTATCTATAATAGACAAGGATATCTAAATATATTTTTAACTAATAAAACTAAAAAAATAAAGATTTTATTAAACGCCCTTCCATTTAGATTTGAAAATAGCGACTATGTTATAGTAACAATTAGAGATGTACAAAATATAAAAAAATATGAAGAACAGCATATAAAAGATATGCATAAATTTTCTGTAATAGGTGAATCAGTATCTACTATTGTACATGATTTAAAAAATCCACTTACAGGTCTTGCAGGATATTTAGAACTTTTAAAAATGACAGATTCAAAAGAGAAAAAAGAATTATTTTATGAAAAAATGGAACAAGGAATAGATAGATTAAAAACAATGCTTCAAGATATATTAAATATTGCTGCAGGAATTAATGATATGATATTAGATAAGACTTATATTAATGTAAAAGAGTTGTTTTTAGATGTAATAAATTTATTAAATATAGAACATTTAGTAAAATTAAAAATAGATGAAAATATATATGTATATGGAGATAGGGATAAATTACATAATGTTTTTTGGAATATTTTAAAAAATGCAGAAGAAGCTCTTCCACATGGAGAGGGAGAAATAAAGGTAGAAGTTATTGAATATGATAAAACCTTAAAAATTATAATATCTGACACAGGAAAAGGAATACCAGAAGAGATAAAAGATGAATTATTTACATTAGGAGCAACTTTTGGAAAAAGTAAAGGAACAGGTTTTGGATTAGCGAGTGTAAAAAAAATAATAGATGCACATAATGGTAGAATAAGATTTGAATCACTTACTAATAAAGGAACAACATTTTATATTCGACTTCCTAAATAAAGTATTGACAAACTTCATTTTTTATAGTATTATCATAATTGAAATGATTACAAATTTAAAAAACGAAAGAGGCGGTAATCATGGGAATAGTTATTGAAAATATTAGTGAATATTTAAAAAGTCACGGTATTAAACCATCATATCAAAGAATTAAGATTTTTGAGTATTTAGTAAAGAATAAAAATCATCCTACAGTAGATATGATATATAAAGCTATTATTGAGGAAATACCGACATTATCAAAAACCACAGTATATAATACTTTAAATCTATTTATTGAAAAAAAGATTGCTATAATGATAGTAATAGAGGAAAACGAAACTAGATATGATGCAGATGTAGATTTACATGCACATTTTAAATGTGAGAATTGTGGAGAAGTAAAAGATATTGAAATTTCTCCAGAAAAAGCTGATATTCTAGAATTAAATGGTTATCAAGTAAATGAACACCATATATATTTTAAAGGAATATGCAGTGAATGCTTAAAAAAAAGATAAAATTTTTTTATCTTTTTTTAAAGGAAAATTATTTTTTTATGGTATATAAGAAATAGAAATTTTATTTAGGAGGTAAAAGAATGGCAAAATTATTAGGTATTTATAAATGTAATCTTTGTGGAAATATAGTAGAAGTATTAAAAGCAGGTCAAGGAGATCTTGTTTGTTGTGGACAAGAAATGGAGTTTTTAGAAGAAAAAACGGCTGATTCATCTACAGAAAAACATGTACCATTTATAGAAGAAATAGAAGATGGATATGTAGTAAGAGTAGGTGAAAATACAGCGCATCCAATGACGGAAGAACACTATATAACAATGATTGAACTTGTTGTAGATGGAAAAGTTTATAGAAAAAATTTAACGCCAAATGATAAACCAGAAGCAAAATTCATAGTAGAAAAATCTAATGAAGTATTATATGCGAGAGAATATTGTAATCTACATGGGTTATGGAAAGGATTAAAATAACTATTAGGGGGCAGTAAATGTTAAAAGAAAAAGTTTTAAATGCTTTAAATGAAGAATTAAATAAAGAATTTTATTCTGCATATCTTTATTTAGGAATGTCATCTTATTTTGAAGCTCGTGATTTACCAGGATTTGCTAATTTTATGAGAGTTCAATGGGAAGAAGAGATGTCTCATGCTATGAGAATTTATACTTATATAAATGAAGTAGGTGGGAAAGTAAGATTAAAAACTATAAACGCTGTAGAAAAAGAATGGAATGATGTAATAGAGGTGTTTGAAGATATTTATAAACATGAATGTTTTATTACTGAAAGTATAAACGAAGTTCTTTTTTTAGCGCAACAAGAAAAAGATTATGCTACAATGAATATGTTACAATGGTTTATAAGTGAACAAGTTGAAGAAGAAGCAAATATGCTTAAAATTTTGAATCAATTAAAATTAATTAATGGAGAAGGAACAGGATTATTTATGATTGATAGAGAACTTGGTCAAAGAGTAGCTCAAGTACCATTGAATTCATCTACAATTCAAAATAATTAATAGAAATAAGGGGGGACAGGTAGTATGTCAATTAAAGGAACTAAAACAGAAAAGAATTTATTAAAAGCTTTTGCTGGAGAATCACAAGCAAGAAATAGATATACTTATTTTGCAAGTGTGGCAAAAAAAGAAGGTTATGAACAAATATCAGCTATATTTCAAGAAACTGCTGAAAATGAAAAAGAACATGCTAAAAGATTTTTTAAATTTTTAGAATCTGGAGAAGGTGTAGAAATTACAGCTATGTATCCAGCAGGTAAAATAGGAACAACTGTTGAAAATTTAAAAGCAGCAGCAGCAGGTGAAAACGAAGAATGGACAGAATTATATCCAGCATTCGCTGATGAAGCAGAGGCAGAAGGATTTAAAGATGTAGCAACTGCATTTAGAATGATAGCAAAAGTAGAAAAAGAACATGAAGAAAGATATAGAAAATTAGCTGAAAATATAGAAAATGACGAAGTGTTTAAAAAATCAGAAGTAACAAGATGGAAATGTAGAAATTGTGGATATGTACACGAAGGTGAATTTGCACCTGAAAAATGTCCAGCATGTTTACATCCAAAATCATATTTTGAAATAAAAGAAAAAAATTATTAATTTTATATAAAAAACAATATAATAATAACTAGGAGGAGATAATTATGAAAAAATACGTTTGTGTAGTTTGTGGATATGTATATGATCCTGAAATTGGAGATGCTGATGCAGGAATAGAACCAGGAACTTCATTTGAAGCTTTACCAGAAGATTGGGTATGCCCAGTGTGTGCTGTAGGTAAAGATCAATTTGAAGAAGCTTAAATAGATTTTAAACCCGGTATTGTATCCGGGTTTTTACTTTTTAAATAAACCACTAAGTGTGGGGGGATAAAATATGAAATTTGTTAAAAAAAATGAAAAAAATATAGTATTTGAAATAGGTTTTAGTAAATTTTCTTTTATTACACTTGTTCTAATTATTGTATTGGGAGTATTTTTAGTTATTTCTGAAATTGCACAAAGAAATAGAGAAATAGAAAAACATAGAAAAAATATAGAAAAATTACAAAATGAAATAATAGAAAAATTAGAAATTATAGAAGAGAAAAATAGAATAATAAATAAAAAAGATGAAGAAATAGAAGATCTGAAAGAATATAAGAATATTTTAGATGCTGTAAAAGAACTTAGTTATAATAAACTTGATAAAAAAGAACAATTAAAATTGTCTAGAGCAATATATGATACAAGTCAAAAATATAGATATGATTGGAGGATTCCAGTAGCATTTATAATGACAGAAAGTAGTTTTAGGGCAAATATTATATCTGGAGATCCTTCATATGGACTTATGCAAATAAAATACACTACTGCAAAAGCTATCGCAAAAAAAATGGGTGAAGATGTAAAAAATAAAAAAGAACTTTTTGATGTAGAAAAAAATGTAGAAATAGGAACTACCTATCTTTTAGAGCAGATAATGTATTTTAAAGATATAAAAAAAGCTATAATTGCATATAATTTAGGACCAACTAAAACAAAAAGATTAGAAAAAAAATATGGTGATTTTGAAACAGAATATTTAAAAAAAATATATAAAAATTATAATTACTTAAAAAATAAATATAAAACTTAAAAAAAGTATTGACATATTAATTAGTTTAATATATAATTAATCTTGTCTTTTGAGAAATGAGACGCCTGGGTGGCGGAATAGGTAGACGCACAGGACTTAAAATCCTGTGGACATTTTGTCCGTGCGGGTTCGATTCCCGCCCTAGGCACCATTTTGCCGATGTAGCTCAGTTGGCTAGAGCATACGGTTCATACCCGTAGTGTCGGAGGTTCGACTCCTCTCGTCGGCACCAATTTAACAATATCCATATAGTACTTATACCCCCTTTTTAAGGCTATATGATAAATTTTTTATGCCAAGCATTTGCTTGGCATTTTTTATTTATTGAAAAAAGATATTAACTTTGTTATAATTATATGTAATTTAAAAATAGAGGTGAAAAATGAAAAATAGAATATCAAAACTAATTTCTTATGCAAAACCGTTTATACTTTCAATAATAGCTACAATAATATTATCTATTTTAGTTTCTATAACTAATGCATATCCTGTAAAAATAATGAAAAATATTACAGATGATGTACTTATTGCAAAAGATTTGAAAAAACTTCAATTTGTAGTAATAGGAATAATTTTATTAATGCTTGCAAAAGGAGTTTTTAATTATTATAGAATATATTTACAAAACTATATTTCTGGTAAAATGGTAAGAAATATGAGAAACGAACTTTATGAAAAAGTAATCTATATGTCACATGATTTTTTTAATAAATCAAAAATAGGTGACCTTATAACTAGGTTTATATCAGATCTTACAATGGTTCAAAATGTAGTTACGTTATCATTTGAGTTAGTTGTACAATTACTAACTATAATTATTCTTTTAGGAAATGTTTTTTTGTTAAATTGGAAATTAAGTATTATATGTCTTGTATTAATTCCTGCAAGTAGTGGTATAGTAAGAAAATATAGTAAAAAATTACAAAACACTGGTAAAGGAATGCAAGAAAGTTTTTCGAAACTTAATAGTTTACTGCAAGAAATATTAAATGGTATAAATATTATAAAAAGTTTTGCTACAGAAGTATATGAAATAGATAGATTTAGAGAAAAAAATGATGAAAATTATAGATTAACATTAAAAAATGTAAAAGTTAATGCAAGAGTAAGACCACTTGTAGAGTTTACAAGTACTTTAGGAGTAGCAATAATAGCATATTATGGTGGATTATTAGTAATAAATGGTGAAATGACACCAGGAGAACTTATGTCATTTTTAACATCTTTAGGTTTAATTAGTGAACCATTAAAAAGTGTTGCTGATAAAATAAGTGCTATTCAAACAAGACGTCATTCTATAAATAGAGTATTTGAAGTACTTGAAAGCAATGAATTTATTAAAGAACAAAAACATGCTAAAAAATTAAAAAAAGTAAAAGGAAAAGTAAGTATAAAAGAATTATGGTTTAAATATAATGAAAAAGAAGATTATGTTTTAAAAAATATTAATTTAGACGTTAATCCAGGTGAGATGATAGCTTTAGTAGGAAAAAGTGGCAGCGGGAAAACAACATTAGTAAATTTACTTCCTAGATTTTATGATATAAAAAAAGGTGAGATATTAATAGATGATGTTAGTATTAAAGATATTAAAATTGAATCACTTAGAAAAAATATAGGAATTGTACCACAAGAAACTTTTTTATTTTCAGGAACGATTTATGATAATATTTCATATGGTAGTATCCATAAGACAACTAAAAAAGATATAATAAAAGCAGCTAAAATGGCAAATGCATATAATTTTATAATGGAGTTTCCAAATGGATTTGATACTGAAATAGGAGAAAAAGGAGTTAGATTAAGTGGAGGACAAAAACAAAGAATAGCTATAGCAAGAGCATTGCTTGAAAATCCACCAATATTAATACTTGATGAAGCGACAAGTGCATTAGATACTGAATCTGAAAAAATAGTACAAGATGCATTAGATAAACTTATGGAAAATAGAACAAGCTTTGTAATAGCTCATAGGTTATCTACTATTTTAAGTGCAGATAAAATAGTTGTAATGGAAAATGGGGAAGTTAAAGAAGTGGGAAAAAAAGATGAATTACTTGCTAAAAATGGTATATTTAAAAAACTATATGACACTCAATTTAAAGAAGTTAAGGAGAAATAATGGGATTATCTGTAGGAATTATTACATTTAATGAAGAAAAGAAAATAGAAAAAACCTTGAAGGCTATAAAAAGTATAGCAGATGAAATAATTATAGTTGATAGTTATAGTATAGATAAAACTGTAGAAATAGCTAAAAAATATAATGCGAAAGTTTTTATTGAAAAGTGGAAAGGGTTTGGAAAACAAAAAAATAGTGTAATAGAAAAATGTAATAATGAGTGGATTTTGATTATTGATGCAGATGAAGTAGTTTCAGAAGAACTAGCAAATAAAATAAAAACAATAATTTTTAATAAAAATAATGAATATGACGTATATAAAATAAATAGATGTAGTATTTGCTTTGGAAAAGAGATAAAATACGGTGGATGGAGTAATGATTATGTAGTTAGATTATTTAAAAAAGGGAAAGCTAAGCTTGATGATGCCATTATACATGAAAGTTTTTTAACAGAAGAAAAAATCGGAAAAATCAAAGAAAAATTATATCACTATACTTATTTAAGTTTAGAAGAATATTTTAATAAATTTAATAGTTATACTACTAAAGGTGCAATAAAAAGAAAAGAAAAAGGTAAAAAAGCTTCAATTTCTACAATAATATTTAATCCTTTTTTTAAATTTTTTAAAATGTATATATTAAAATTAGGTTTTTTAGATGGTTTTTATGGTTTTATATTAGCTATGTTAGCTTATATATATAATTTTGTAATACAAGTAAAATTATACATGTTAAAGGATGATAAATAATAATGAGTAAAAATATATGTTTTGTAAACAGTAATAAAATTTGGGGTGGAGGAGAAAAATGGCATTTTGAAACTTCTAGCTATTTATCACAAAATGAAAAATATAATATATTTTTTATATGTAATCCAAAAGGAATATTAAAAAAAAAATTATTAAATTTCAATATAAATCTATTTGAAATAAATATAAAAAATCTTAGTTTTTTAAATATTTTTAAGGTTTTATTGATATATTATTTTTTAAAAAAAAATAATATTGAAATAGTAATAATTAATCAATCAAATGATCTAAAATTAGTCGCTACTGCAGCAAGATTAGCAAATGTAAATAAAATAATATATAGAAGAGGAAGTGCTATTCCTTTAAAAAATAGTTTTTTAAATAGATATATATTTAAAAATTTAGTTGATATAGTTATAGCAAATTCAATTGAAACTAAAAAAACATTAAATAAAAATCAAAATATTGTAAGTGAAAATAAAATAAAAGTAATATATAATGGAATAAAAATAGATAATATTTTAAAATTAGATTCAAAATTAGATTTGCGAAAAGAATACAATATTGATAAAAATAAAATAGTGATTGCAAATATAGGAAGATTAACAAAACAAAAAGGACACAAATATTTATTTGAATCTATAAAAAAATTAAAAAATAAAAATTTAGATTTTATAGTTTTAATTATTGGGGATGGAGAATTAAAAGAGGAATTAGAACTTCTTACAAAAAAATTAAATATAGAAAATTATATAAAATTTGTTGGATTTAAAGAAGACATATATGAAATATTAAAACAAGTTGATTTTTTAGTGCATACAGCACTTTGGGAAGGATTTGGTTATGTATTAGTTGAAAGTTTTGCATGTGGAAAACCGGTAGTAGCTACAAATATAAGCAATATCCCAGAAATTGTAATAACTGAAAAATACGGATATTTAGCAGAATCAGAAAACATAAATGATATTACAAATAAAATCATAAAAATGATAGAAACTTATAAGAAATTTGATAAGGAATTACTTATAGAAAAAGCTAGAGAATTTGACTTTTATAAACAAATAAAAGAATTAGAAAGAATACTTGATTTAAGTTAGAAGTTAAAATGCAAATAAAGGCTTATATTATTCATGTACAAGGTAATAAGGAAAGAGAAGAATATATTTTAGACGGGAATATTGAAGAGTTAAATTATGAATTTTATACAAAATTTATATATTTATTTAGATAACTAAATATAAAAATAAAGAGGTGCATTATGAAAAATTTAGAATTAAATAAGAGTTTTTCGAATAGTTTAATAAAAATAGGAACAATAATATTATATGTATTTATTTTATCAATTTTTTCATCAAAAGCATTATCAAATATAACAGCAAGTTTATTGCTGATCACTACAATTATATATATATTAATAAATAAATTTAATATAAAAATAATATCAATAGCAAAGTTTGGAATAATTTTATACTTATTAGGATTTGTTATTAATATATTTAATCAAGGTGGATATCCAAATTATTTAGGAAAATATTATTATTTTTTAGTTCCTTTTGTAGTTTATTTATATATAGATATAAAAAATATAAAAAAAATTATTTATTTTTTAGAAATTGGATTGTTAATAAATTTAATATATGGTTTTTTTACATTTAAAAATATAAATCAGAGATTTATGGGTTTTTTTGGACCTGGAAGAGAAGGAGATATATTAGTATTTGTATTAATTTTTAACTTTTCTTTAATTATATTTAAAACATATAACCATATAAAAACATTAAATTATTTGATTTTTATAAATACTATATTAAGTTTTATAGGATTATTATTAACAAAATCAAGAGGTTCTTGGATAGGTTTTTTTGTAGCAATAATAATTTTTATTTTATTATCAAAAAATAAAAAAGTATTATTAATATTTATATTAAGTTTAAGTTTAGTAGTTATAGGAGATTATACTTTAAATAATCAAAGAATAGTAAGTAGAATAAAAAGTATATCTAATACAAAAACAGATATATCAAATATATCAAGACTTCAAATGTGGAATATAGCAAAAGGTGTTATTGCTGAAGATTTATTTATTGGAGCAGGTAGAAAAAATATACCTATTAAAATGAAAGAATATTATTATAGGCAAAATAAAGAGTTTCAAGAGGAAAACAAATATGGAATAAAATTTGGAACAAATGTACACAATAATTTTTTACAGATATTAATAGATTTGGGTCTAATCTTTTTTATTTTATTTATTATATTCATTCTTTATATAACTAATAGTATTTTTAATAGAATAAAAAGTGAAAATATAGAACAAAAATCTATAGAAATAGGTATTTTATCTGGAATTGTAGGATTTTATTTTACTCAAATATTTCATACTGAGTTTTTTACACATGGTGCTTATCTCTTTTATTTTTTTATAACGTTGGCTTATATTTTTAAAGAAGAGGAAAAAATTAAAGTTTCTTTAGTAGTAAGTGTTTATAAAAATATTGATTATTTAGATTTAATATTTATGTCTTTAGAAAAACAGGTTTATAAAAATTTTGAGGTAATTGTAGCTGAAGATAACGATTCTCAAGAGATGAAAGATTTTATTAAAAAATCTCAAGAGAAATATAATTTTGAAATTAAACATGTCAACCAAGAAGATAAAGGATTTAGAAAAAATAAAATTTTAAATAAAGCTATAAAAAAAGCCGAAGGTAGTTATGTAATTTTTATTGATGGTGATTGTGTTTTACATAATAAATTTATTTATCAATATGTAAAAAATATAAAAGAAAATTATGTATTATTCGGAAGAAGAACACATATTAGTGAAAAATTAACGAAAAAAGTAGTGAAAACAAAAAATATTTCTCTTTTATCTTTACCGGTAATATTATTTACTGATTGTAAAAGAAAAGAAGAAGCATTTTATATCCCATTTATTACTTCAAGAAGAAAAAGTGGAGTTTATGGATGTAATTTTATGGTGAGTAAAAAAGACTTATATGAAGTAAATGGATTTGATGAAGAATATGAAGGGCCATATTATGGTGAGGATAAAGATCTCGAAACTAGGCTTCGATTAAAAGGAGTAAAATTTAATTGTATAAAAAGAAAAGTAATACAATATCATTTATATCATGAAAAAGTTGATAGAGAAGAAAAATATAAAAAAAATAAAAAGATATATGAAAGAAAAATTAAAGAAGAAAAATATTATTGTGATCTAGGAATTAAAAAAAATTAAAAGGAGATAAGTATATGTTAATTAGTGGTTTTAGTATGATAAAAAATGCCTCGAAACTTTATTATCCAATAAAAGAGGCAGTTATGTCAATTTTACCTATTGTAGATGAATTTGTAATTGCAATTGGTGATTGTGATGAAGGTGATAATACTAGAGAATTAATTGAAAGCATTGGCTCTGATAAAATCAAAATAATTGATACTGTTTGGGATTTAGAAAAATATCCAAATGGAATGGAAAATGCACATCAAACAGATATAGCTAAAAAAGCTTGTAGTGGAGAATGGCTTTTTTATTTACAAGCAGATGAAGTAGTACACGAAAAGTATTTAGATACAATAGTTAATGCATGTAAAAAATATAAAGATGATAAAAATATTGAAGGTTTTTTATTTAAATATAAGCATTTTTGGGGAGACTATGACCATTATCATATTTCTCATGGATGGTATCCTAAAGAAATAAGAATAATAAGAAATAATCCTGAAATACATTCTTGGGAATCTGCTCAATCTTTTAGAAGAATTCCTAATTTTGATGAAATAAATTATAGACAACAGGAAGGAACTTATAAACTAAAAGTTATAGAAATTGATGCATATATTTATCACTATGGATGGGTAAGACCACCACAATATATGCAAGCTAAAAAACAAGCTTTAGATACTGTACATAAAGGATCTAAAAAAGTAGCAGAAATTTATAAAAATGCTCCTAAAGAATTTGATTATGGACCTTTAAATAAATTAGCTGTATTTAAAGAAAGTCATCCAAAAGTAATGAAAAAATGGATAGAAAAGTTTGATTGGAAAGATAAATTACAATATTCAGGGAAACCAAATCCTTATAGAAAAAAACATAAACATGAAAAATTAAAATATAAAATATTAACTTTTGTAGAACAAAAAATATTAGGTGGAAAACAATTAGGAGGATTTAGAAACTATATTCTTTTAAAAAAAGAGAAATAGGAGTTTTATTTAGATGGAAAATTATAAAATAAAAATATATAATTTTACAGAAAAAAAATATACGATTGAAGAATTAGAAAAAATATATAATATAAAAGGTAAAGTTTTAAAAGATTCAACAAGAAGTATTGTAAAATTATTAACGTATGATAATAAAAATCTGATATTAAAGATACCAGTAGAAAAAAATAAAAGGAAATGGATTAGATTTTTAACATTATTTAGAAAAAGTGAAGTTTTAAAAAATCTTAAAAGTATGGAAATTTTACTTGAAAATGGAATAAAAACTAATATACCTATAGCTTGTGTAGAATATAAAAAATTTGGTATGGTATTTAACTCATATATGATATATGAATTTATGGAAGGTGAAGTTGTAGGAAAAGAAGATGCAAAAGAGGTAATAGAATTATTAAAAAAAATCCATAGTTTAGGATATTTACATAATGATACTCAAAAAAGAAATTTTTTAAAAAATAAAAAAGAAATAATTACTATAGATACGAGTTTGAAAAAAAAGAATATATTTATTTCTAAAATTTTAGAAAACATAGAATATATAAAATTTTCTGTAGATATTTCAGAAGCATATAATTATATTGAAACAGATAAAATTTCTTTTAAATTAGCTAAATTTTTTTATGAAGTTTTTAAGTTAAAAAGAAAAATTAGTAAAATAATAAAAAAAACGATAAATAAATTAATAAATAAATAGGAGTTTAAATATGAAAAATAAAGAGAATCAATTTATGTTAATTGTTTTTCCGATAATATTAGCAATCTTACTTACTATACCCTTTTACATGACCAATTTAGATATATTATGGCAAAAATTATTTTATAAAGAGGGTAAATGGTATTTAGATAATTTAAAAATTGTAAAATTTTTTTACAACTATGGACCTATTCCAGGAATATTATCAGCTTTAATAGGATTATTTGTTTATATTCTTAGTTTTTTAATATATTCATTTAGGGATTATAGAAAAATATCTTTATTTGTATTTTTATATATGTTATTGGGCTCTGGTATAATTGTAAATATGATATTTAAAGAGTATTGGGGGAGACCTAGACCACGTCAAATAGTAGAATTTGGTGGTGAAGCTAAATATATACCGCCTGTAAAAAAAGGAAAACTTGTATTTACTGAAAAAACTGAAAAAATGTTAGAAACAAAACAAGGTGCTATTGGATGGGATAAATTTAGAGATTTATATAAAATAAAAGGAAAATATAATTCTTTTCCAGCAGGTCATGCATCAGTAGGATTTTTTATGATGTTTCCATTTTTTTATATAAAAAAGAGAAAAACTAGATTATTTTGGTTATATTTTGGTATTATTTATGGATTTATTATGGGGATAGGAAGAAATATACAAGGGGGACATTTTTTAAGTGATGTAATTTGGGCTGGATTTATAATGTATTTTACAGGAATAGTACTCTATTATATATTTGGGTTTAATAAATCAGTATTATATAATAAGAAAAATAAAATTAGATTATAGAGATAAGTTTTATATTTATAGATTTAAATAATATTATATTTTTTTATGTATACTAAATAAAAATATAAAAAATGAGGTAATTAGATGAAAAAAATACTTATTTTTCATACAGCATTTATTGGAGATATTGTTTTATCAACTCCTTTAATAAAAAAAATAAAAAGTTTATATAATTGTAAAATAGATTATGTAACAACAAAAGCAGGGAGTTTAATTTTACAAAATAATCCTTATTTAGATAACATTTTTATATATGATAAAAAAGGAAAAGATAAAGGAATAAAAGGGGCTTTTAATTTAGTAAAAAAATTGAGAAAAGAAAACTATGATATAGCTTTTGTACCTCATAGATATTTAAGAAGTTCTTTGATAGTTTTTTTTAGTAAAATACCTGTAAGAATAGGTTATAAAAATAGTGAAGGGAAAATATTTTTAAATAAACTAATAGAATATAGAAAAGATTTGCATGAAGTAGATAGGTTATTACAATTAGTTCAAGGAATAAATGCTGATATATTAGAAAAAAAAATAGAACTTTTTCCAAATAAAAATAATCAAAAAAAAATAGATGAAATTTTTGAAAAAAACAACATAAAAAATCAAAAAATAATAGTGATTGCACCTGGAAGCAAATGGTATACTAAGATGTGGCCTACAGAATATTTTAATGAAGTTATAAAAAGATTAGAAAATATAGAAAATTTAAAAGTTATATTAATTGGTGGAAAAGATGAAGAGAAATTAAAATTGATACAAACAAAAAATAGTGTCAATTTAATTGGAAAAACATCTTTATTAGATCTTGCAGAAATAATGAAAAGAGCTGATATAGTGCTTACGAATGATAGTTCACCTATACATATAGCTAGTGCTTTTGAAAAGCCATATATATTTGCAATATTTGGAGCAACAGTAAAAGAACTTGGATTTTATCCGTATAGTAAAACTTCTGAAATTATTGAAAATAAAGGATTGTATTGTAGACCTTGTGGACTTCATGGGGGAAATAATTGTCCAGAAGGACATTTTAAATGTATGAAACAGATAAAACCAGACTATGTATATGAAAAAATTGTAAAGAAACTTGGAGAAAATAATGGATAGAAAAAAAGTATTAATTATTAGATTTAGTTCAATAGGAGATGTGATACTTACAACTCCAATTTTAACTGAGATAAAAAAAAAATACCCGAATTGGGATATTGATTTTATTGTAATGGATAAATTTAAAGATGCAATTACTTATAATTCAAATATTAATAAATTAATAATATTTGAAAAAGATAAATATAAAGGAAAAAATGGAATACAAAAGTTTATAAAAGAGAAATTAAAAGGTGAATATGATCTAATAATAGATTTACACAATAAATTTCGTTCAATATATATATCAAAACTTTTAAAAGCTAGAGATAAATGCGAAGTACTAACTTATAAAAAACGAAAATGGTGGAAATCATTATTAGTTAAAATGAGATTAATAAAATATAAAGTTGATAATACAATTATAAAAAATTACTTTAAACCTTTAGAAAAATATCAAATTTATTATAATGGTGAAAATATAGAATTTAATTTTTTAAAAGAACATTTAGAAAAAATAAAAAAATTGAAGATAGAAAATTTTGTAGTTTTTGCTCCAGGAGCATCAAAAGAAACTAAAAAATGGCCAAAAGAAAATTTTGCAAGTCTAGCAAAATTAATAAAAAAAGAATATAATTACAATATTATATTAATAGGAAGTAAAGCAGAAGAAAAAGACTTATCTAAAATAAATAAATTAAGTGGTAATATTTGTATAAATTTAGCAGGAAAATTGAATTTAAAAGAGAGTGGTGCTATTATTAGTAAAGCTTATTTTGTAGTTACAAATGATAGTGGTCCTTTTCATATTGCAAGAGGAGTAAAAACAAAAACATTTGTAATATTTGGGCCGACAAGCCCAGGAATGTTTGAATATGATAAAAATTCTATACTTTTATATGAAAATGAAGAATGTTCTCCATGTTCGTTGCATGGAGATAAAAAATGTCCTAAAAAACATTTTAAATGTATGAAAAATTTAACAGCAGATAAAGTATTTAAAATAATAAAAAAATCCTCTTAAATTATTATGAGGATTTTTTTATTAAAATATTTATTTTATATTAAATTAATTATATCCATTTGGGTTATTTTTTTGCCAATTCCAAGTATCTCTACACATATCATCTATATTATAATGTGCTTCCCAATTGAGATCTATTTTAGCTTTTGTAGGATCAGCATAACAGCTAGCAATATCTCCAGGACGTCTATTAACAATTTCATAATCAATTTTTATACCACTAGCTTTTTCAAATGATTTTATCATTTCAAGAACACTAGTACCATTACCAGTTCCTAAATTATATGTAACTAAACCAGGATTAGTAATTAATTTTTCAATAGCTTTTATATGACCTAGAGCTAAATCGACAACATGTATATAATCTCTAACACCTGTACCGTCTATAGTATCGTAATCATTTCCAAAAACTCTTAATTTTTTTAATTTTCCTATGGCAACTTGAGAAATATATGGCAGCAAATTATTAGGAATGCCGTTAGGATCTTCGCCAATTTTTCCACTTTTATGAGCACCAATAGGATTGAAATATCTAAGTAAAGCGACATTAAAATCTTTATTAGCTAAAGAAAAATCTCTAAGAATATCTTCTATCATAAGTTTTGTTCTTCCATATGGATTTGTTGCATTTAAATTTGCTGTTTCAGGAATAGGGACTATTTCAGGGTCGCCATAAACCGTAGCAGAAGAACTAAAAACTAAATTATTTACATTATATTTTTTCATGAATTCAATAAGATTTAATGTAGAAATTAAATTATTTTGATAATATTTTAATGGAATAGTTACAGATTCCCCAACTGCTTTAAGCCCAGCAAAATGGATTACTCCATCAATTTTTTCATTAATAAATATTTTTTCAAAATTTTTATAATCACACATATCAATGTTATATATTTTAAAATCTTTATTAGTAATTTCTTTAACTCTATTTAAAGCTTCCATTTTACTATTGATAAAATTATCAACAACAATAATTTCGTATCCTTTATTAAGTAACTCAATACATGTATGACTACCTATATAACCAGCACCACCAGTAACTAAAATTCTCATAAAAATCCCCTTTCATTATAAATTCTTTTATAATTATATCATTATTAAAAAGAAAATTCTATAATAAAAAAAATATTATTTATAAAAAAAGAATAGTATTTTTTGTTGTTTTGAAATTTTCAAAAAATAAAAAAAAGACAGTTATGCACCGACTGTCTTTTTTTATTAAATTATTTAACTAATTCAGCTAATCTTGGAGATAAAGTTTTTTTATTTTGTTTTAAATATTTTACAGTTTCAGCATCATTTAAAGTTTTTAAAGTTTTTAAAACTTTAGTTGAAACTTTAACTTTTAAAGTAACTCCATTGATAGATAATTTAGTAGTTTGTAAATTTGGTTTCCAAATTCTTTTTGTAACTCTATGTGAGTGAGAAATTTGGTTTCCTGTAACAGTTCCTTTTCCTGTAACTTCGCATACTCTCATTAATTTCACCTCCTAAAGAAATTCCGAATAATATTTTATCATAACTCTAAAAAAAAAGCAAGAAAAATAAACTGTAAAAAATAAAAAAATATTGAAAAATATAAAAAAGAATAGAGTTTTAATAATAGAAAAATTAGATTTTATATGATATAATTAAAAGAAATTATTTATTTTATTATGTGGGAGGCAAGATGAATACTCATACATTTAATGTACTTGAATATGACAAACTGAAAAAGGAAATTATAAAATATTCTATATTAGATACAACAAAATTGAAAATAGAAGAACTTACACCATTTAAAGATATTAATGTTATAAAAAAAGAACTTTTATATGTATCAGAAGTAGTAGAAATAGAAAAATATGATGAAGGTATTGATTTATCTGGAATAAATGATATTGAAAAATACATAAAAAGAATAGAATTAATAGGAACGTATTTAATACCAGAAGAATTTGTATCTATTAAAAAGACTCTTAGAGCATTTAGAAGAGTAAAAACTAAATTAGAAAATTTAGAATCAAAATATAGAAACCTTTATATGAAATTTAGAGATGTTCCTGTATATAAAGGATTAGAGGATATTATAGAAAAAGCAATTGATGATAGTTGCGAGGTGAAAGATGACGCTTCTTTAGAACTTAGAAATATTAGAGAGCAAAAGAAAAATATATCACTTAATATAAAAAATAAATTTGATGATATAATATCTAATCCACTTAATGCAAAGGCTATACAAGAAAAAATTATTACAGAAAGAGAAGGAAGAATGGTTATTCCAATAAAAGCTGATTTTAAAGGGCAGATAAAGGGAATAGAACATGATAGGTCAGCTAGTGGACAAACAGTATTTATTGAACCATTATCAGTTGTTTCATTAAATAATAAAATGAGAGAATTACAGGTAAGAGAAAGAGAAGAGATAAAAAAAATCTTACTTAGAACAACAGATATGCTTAGAATGAACAAAGAAGGAATTTTAAAAATTTCTGATGCAATAGTAGATATTGATTTTATCTATTCAAAAGCAAGGTATGCATTGGAAATAAATGCTATAATGCCAAAAATTATCGAAAAAGAGTATTTAAAACTTATAGAGGCAAGACATCCATTCATTGAAAAAGATAAAGTTGTTCCTCTTACTTTTGAAATAGGAAAAAATTATAATACATTGCTTATTACAGGACCAAATACAGGTGGAAAAACAGTAGCATTAAAGACCGCAGGTCTTCATACACTTATGGCACTTAGTGGAATATTGATACCAGTAAATGAAAAAACTGAAATTGGAATGTTTACAGGAGTATATGCTGATATAGGAGATGAACAAAGTATAGAACAAAGTTTATCATCATTTTCAGCACATTTGAAAAATGTACATGATATTTTAGAAAATATTAATAAATCTAGTTTAGTATTATTAGATGAACTAGGTTCTGGAACAGATCCAATTGAAGGTTCAGCTTTTGCAATGGCAGTAATAGATTATTTAAAGTCTAAAAAAGTGAAATCATTTATAACGACACACTATAGTGAAGTAAAAGCTTATGCATTTAATGAAGAAAATGTAGAAACAGCTTCTATGGAATTTGATGCAAATACATTATCACCTACTTATAGACTATTACTTGGAATACCCGGTGAAAGTAATGCACTAAAAATCGCGACTAGACTAGGATTACCAACAGAAATAATAGAAAGGGCAGAAAAATATATTAGTGAAGAAGATAAAAAAGTAGAAAATATGATAGCTAATATAAAAGAAAAAACAGAAGAAATAGAAAACGCAAAAGTAGAGATAGAAGAGTTAAAAAAAGAGTCGGAAAAATTAAAAAAAGAATATGAAGAAAAAGTGATAGAACTAGAAAAAGAAAAAAATAGTATTTTAAAAGAAGCTTATGAAAATGCTGATAAAATGATAAAAGAAGCTCAAAATAAAGCAAAAGCATTAATTGATAAAATAAAAAAAGATGAATTGAAAAAAGAAGAATTAAAAGCAACGGAAAAAAGTTTAAACATGCTTCGTCAAAATATAAGAGAAGAGAAAACTAAAAATGTAAAAATAGAAAAGAAAATTAAAATAAATCTTGATTTAAAAATAGGAGAAAAAGTATTTATAAAAAGTTTAAATCAAGATGGAATAGTACTCAAAGATTATCCAAATAAAGAAAAAGCTCAAATACAAGCTGGAATTCTAAAACTTATGGTTAATTATGATGATATAAAAAAATCAGAGCAAATAGATAAGCAAAAATATATTAGAGTAAATAATGTAAAAAAATCCAATGTTAAATCCGAAGTAGATCTTCGAGGTAAAATGTTAGAAGATGCTATATATGATCTTGAGAAATATTTAGATGATGCAATACTAAATGGATATAAAGAAGTGTATGTAATACATGGAAAAGGGACAGGAGTATTAAGAAAAGGAGTACATGAATATTTAAGGACAGCTAGTTTTGTAGAAAGTTTTAAAATAGCAGACCAAAATCAAGGTGGTTATGGATGTACAGTTGTGACACTAAAATAAAAAGGGGTGTTAGATTTTGAAAAAAGTTTATGCACTGGATGTAGGTACTAGAAATGTAGTACTTTTACTTGCAGAATACACAGAAGAGGATAAAATAAAAATAATAGATATGGTTTCTAAAGAGCATGAAAGTAGGGCGATGCTTGATGGACAAATACATGATATATCAAAAGTAGCTAAAACAGTAAAAATATTAAAAGATACTATGGAAGATAAAACAAAAGAAAAAATAGAAGAAGTAGCAGTAGCAGTAGCGGGACGTAATCTTATTACATTTAGAGGAAAAGCTAAAAAATCTTTTGATTCAAGTGAAGAACTATCCGAAGATGATATATTGACAGTAGAATTATTAGCTATCCAAAATACAATAAAATCATTAGGAAATGAAAATAATAAAGAGTATTATTGTGTAGGTTATAGTGTGATAGAATATAAGTTAGATGGAGTAGAAATAAAAAATCCATTATATCAAAAAGGTGAAGAATTAGAAATAGAACTTTTAGCTACATTTTTACCAAAAGTAGTAGTGGATAGTATGTATACAATGTTAAATAAAGTAGATTTAGGAATAGAAAATCTTACATTAGAGCCTATTGCCGCAATTAATGTAGTAGTACCTGAAGATATGAGAAAACTCAATATAGCGCTTGTAGATATTGGAGCAGGTACATCGGATATAGCCATAACAAAATCTGGGAAAGTGGTAGGTTATGGAATGGTACCTATGGCTGGAGATGAAATTACAGAAAAAATAGAAGAAGATTATTTATTAGATTTTGAGGAAGCAGAAAGAATAAAAAAATCTTTAAAAGATAATGAAATAGTTAAATATCAAGATATATTAGGTATAGAATATGAAATAACAACAAAAGAAATTTTTGAAAAAATAGATCCTATCCTTGAAAAATTAAGTTTAAAAATATCAGAGAAAATTTTAGAATTAAATGAAGGAGCCCCTCAAGCAATAATTTTGATAGGAGGAGGTTCTCTTATACCAAAACTTAGAGAAAAAATAGCTGAAAAAGTTTCACTTGTAGCTGGAAGAGTAGCAGTAAGAGGAACTGAAGCAATTAAGTCTCTTGTAAATAGTGAAAATATGTTAAGTACAGCAGAATATGTAACCCCTATTGGTATAGCAAATATGGCTTTTCAAGGAAAAGAATTTAATATTTTAACTATTTCTATAAATAAAGTATCTCATAGAGTATTTTCTTTTACAAAACATATGTCTTTAATGGAAGTATTATTATCAATAGGATATGATACAAAATTACTTTATAGTAAGCCAGGAAATGCAATAACAGTTACAATAAATGGGAAATTAGAGATATTTAAAGGTGAGATGGGAAAAAGAGCTGTAATAAAAGTAAATAATAAATTTGCTAGTCTTGATAAAGAGATAAAAGATGGTGATACTATAGAGATAAAGCCAATTCGTGATGGTAGAGATGCAGTGGTTTCTATAAAAGACTTAAAAAAGAAATATGATAAAATAAAATTTAAACTTAATGATAAAACAAAAGAAATAGATATAAAAATATTAAAAGATGGCAAAAGTTTAGATGATAAATATCTTATTCAAGATAGAGATGAGTTAGAAATACTAAATAAAATAATGGTAAAAGATGTTATTTCTGAAAGTTTAGAGAAAACAATAAAAATTATATTAAATGGTAAAGAATTAGAAATGATAATTCCTGGTTTAAAAATATATAAAGATGAAGAAGAAATAACACCAAATTATATTATTCAAAACGGAGATAATATAAGAATAGAAAAAAATGAATTAGGAAATATGAAAATAAAAGATATTTTAGAGGAAACAGATAACAAATTTAAAGTCATTGTAAATGAAAAAGAGATAATTTTTGATGAATTGAAAAAATCTATTATTTTAAATGGAAAAGTAGTGTCAAGTGATAGAGAAATAAAAGATGGAGATAAAATAGATTTTGATATTCCAGAAGAAAATCTACCTCTTGTATCAGATGTATTTAAATATTATGATCCTAAAACATTATTAAATGATCATGAAAGTGGAAAATTATTAAAAATTATTGTAAACTCTAAAGAAGCAGAATTTACAACTAAGATTAAAAATGGTGATGTTATAAATTTTTATTATAAATAGAAAAAGAATTAAAATTAAATAGTGATTTTATTTTGTTAAAAGTTATGTGCTTTGTGTAATTTATTAATTATATTATTCTATATTAAATAGAATTATTATAAAAAAAGAGTTAGGAAAAATAAAAATTATGAAAGAGAGGTGAAAGTCCATTAAACGAAAAAAGTTTAGGGGCTAGGATTATGAATTTAAAAGCTTTTTTTATTACTATTATTAGCTATATTATTTTTATCTATGTTTTATTTGGTTTTTCAAATAGCAAAGAAGGAATAATATTATTAGGAGTACTTTCTATTGTATTAAGTTATTTAATAGTTCATTTTGTTGAATATATTAAAAAAATTTTAGAAGAAAGAAAAATAGAAAAAGGAGCAAAAGCTAAAATATTAGACAGTAGTATAATAATTGATGGTAGAATATTAGATATTATGAATTCTGGATTTTTAGAAGGAGATATTGTTATACCTAAATTCGTTTTAGAAGAATTACAAACTTTATCTGATTCTAGTGATAATATGAAAAGAGCTAGAGGAAGAAGAGGTCTAGATCTTGTAAAACAACTACAAGAAATAAAAGAATATAATATTGTAATAGAAGAAAAAGATTATCCAGAAAAAGAAGTAGATGCAAAACTTGTAAAATTGGCAAAAGATATTGAAGGAGATGTATTAACTACTGATTTTAATTTAAATAAAGTAGCTACAATACAAGGAGTAAAAGTATTAAATATAAATCAATTAGCAAATTCATTAAAACTCGTAGTTCTTCCAAATGAAGAATTAACTATAGAGCTTATAAAAAAAGGTGATAGAGATGGTCAAGCTGTCGGGTACTTACAAGATGGAACTATGGTAGTAGCTGAAGATGGTGGAGATCATGTAGGAGAAATAGTTACATTGATAATAACAAGTGTATATCCTACAGCTGCAGGTAGAATGATATTTGGGAGAATAAAAAAATGAAATATTATTATATAGTGGCAGCTGCTGGAATTGGAAAAAGAATGCAGCTTGATTATCCAAAACAGTTTTTAGAATATAATAAAAAACCTATTTTTATAAAAACTTTGGAAACTATATCAAAAAATAAATTAGTAACAGATATAATTATAGTAACAAATAGAGAATATATAGAGAAAGTAAAAGACTATGTAAAAGAATTTAATATAGAAAAAGTAAAAAATGTAATACAAGGTGGAAAAGAAAGACAAGATTCTGTATATAATGCATTAAAAATAATAGAAGATGAAGATGCAATAGTAGCAGTACAAGATGGAGTACGTCCATTTATAAAAGAAGAATATATAGAGAAAGCATATAAAGAATTAGAAAAAAATATGGATATAAGTGGTGTAGTAATAGGAGTAATGGTAAAAGATACTATTAAGGTTGTCGATGAAAATGGAATTATAATTCATACGCCAAATAGAAATAGCTTAGTAGCTGCACAGACTCCACAAGTATTTAGAATAAAAACTCTAAAAAAAGCATATAAAAAAGCAAAAGATGAAGGATATTTAGGAACTGATGATTCTTCACTTGTAGAAAAAATAGATGAAAAAGTAAAAATACTTGAAGGAGACTATGATAATATAAAAATTACTACTAAAGAAGATCTTATCTATTTGGCAAAATAGGAGGATTTATGAAGAAAATAGAAATATTCGACACTACTTTAAGAGATGGAAGTCAAATGATAGGAGTGAATTTTTCACTTGAAGATAAAATAAAAATAGCGAAAAAAATGGATGATGTAGGTATAGATTTTTTAGAATGTGGATGGCCTAGTTCAAATCCAAAAGATTATCAATTTTTCAAAGAAATAAAAAATCATAAGTTAAAACATTCAAAAATTGTAGCTTTTGGAAGTACGGCATATTATAAAAATAAAATAGAAGATGATAAAAATTTAAATACGATAATAGAAATAGAACCAGATGTAGCTAATATATTTGGTAAATCATGGGATTTACATGTAACAGATATATTTGGAATTACACTTGAAAAAAACCTAGAAATAGTATATGAGTCAGTAAAATACTTAAAAGAAAAAATAAAAGAGGTATTTTTTACAGCAGAGCATTTTTTTGATGGTTATAAAAAGAATAAAGGGTATGCTTTAAGTGTATTAAAAGAAGCTGAAAAAGCAGGGGCTACGAGAATAATACTAGCTGATACTAATGGAGGACAACATTACTTAGAAATAAGAGATATAATTAAAGATGTAAAAGAAAATATTTCTACAGAAATAGGTGTACATTTTCATAATGATTCTGGTATGGCAACAATAAATAGTATAGAATCAATACTTGCAGGAGCTATGCAAATACATGGAACAATAAATGGATACGGAGAAAGATGTGGAAATGCAAATCTTTGTGAGATAATACCTATTTTACAACTTAAAATGAACTATGATATTTTAGGAGATAATATAACGAAACTTACACAATTATCAAAATATGTAAGTGAATTATCGAATTTTGCTCATGAAATAAGAATGCCATTTGTAGGGACAAATGCATTTGCTCATAAAGGTGGAGTACATGTAAGTGCTATAATGAAAAATAGCCAAAGTTATGAGCATATGAGCCCTGAAAATGTTGGAAATAAAAGGGTTGTATCAATTTCTGATCTTTCTGGAAAAAGTAATATAAAATATAAATTAAAAGAGTTTGATTTAGATATAATTTTAGATGATAATGAAATTACAAAAGTAATAAAAGCTGTAAAATCAAAAGTAAATAAAGGGTATGAATATGAAGGTGCAGAAGCTTCATTTGAATTATTAGTTCAAAGAGAATTAAATAAAAAAGTAGACTTTATTAATGTAAAAAGTTTTAGAATAATAAGTGAAGAAAATTATGAACTTCGAGAAGTATCTGAAGGAACAGTAAAATTAGAAATAGAAGGAAATGAATACTATACAGTTGCTGAAGGAAATGGACCTGTTGATGCTCTTACAAAAGCATTAAAGAAAGCATTATTACATGAATATCCAGAACTTGAAAAAGTAACACTTAGTGACTATAAAGTAAGAATATTAAATAGTGAAGCAACACAATCATTAGTAAGAGTACTTGTAGAATCTAAAAATAGTGAAACAGGAGAAGAATGGAGTACAGTAGGTGTATCTACAAATATAATAAAAGCAAGTTGGGAAGCGCTTGTAGATATGTTTAATTATTATTTATATAATAAATATGAGAAACATAAAAAATAGAGAGGAAGAAAAATGAAATTAAAAGTAGCATTAGCACAAATAAAACCATACTTAGGAGATGTAGAAAAAAATCTTGAAATATTACAAGAAAATATAGAGAAAGCCATATCAAAAAAAGCAGATATTATAGTGTTTCCTGAGCTTTCACTTACAGGATATTTTTTAAAAGACATGGTACCAGTAGTAGCGAAATGGGTAGAAGATGGAGAAATACCTAAAATTTTATTAGAGTATAGTAAAAAAATATCTATAATATTTGGTGGAGTAGAAGAAACTAAAGAGCATAATTTTTATAATTCTGCATTTTATTTAGAAGATGGTAAACTTATACATACTCATAGAAAAGTATATTTACCAACATATGGAATGTTTGATGAATATAGATATTTTTCTAGAGGTGATAAAATAAGAGCATTTGACACAAAATTTGGAAGAATAGGTATGCTTATATGTGAAGATGCATGGCATGGCTCTACTATGTATATATTAAATCAAGATAAAGCAGACTATATATTTGTATTAGCAAATAGTCCATCAAGAGAATATCAAAATGAACAACCAGCAAATATATTAACATGGGAAAATATGCTGAAAACATATGCTGATATGTTTAATAGTTATGTAGTATTTTCTCATAGAGTAGGATATGAAGATGGTATTAATTTTGCTGGAAATTCTATGGTGATTGACCCATTTGGAAAAGTTGAAAATAAATTAAATGATTTTGAAATTGATTTTAAAGTAATCGAATTAGAAAAAGAAAAAATAAGAAGAGCTAGAATTTATACACCAACTCAAAAAGATGAAGATATTCACCTAACTATTAGAGAATTAAATAGAATAACACAAGAAAGAAAATAGGAGGTAAAATATGTTTGAAACAATAAAATCAATAAAAGATAGAGATCCAGCAGCTACTAATTGTGTATGTATTTTACTTCTTTATCCAGGAGTACATGCTATATTTTGGCATAAAATTGCACATTTTTTATATAAAAGAAAATTGAAATTTTTTGCAAATTTAATAGCTATGATGAGTCGATTTTTTACAGGAATAGAAATACATCCAGGAGCAAAAATAGGAAAGAGATTTTTTATAGACCATGGTATGGGCGTGGTAATAGGAGAAACTGCAGAAATAGGTGATGATGTTACTATATATCAAGGAGTTACCCTTGGAGGAACAGGTAAAGAAAAAGGGAAAAGACATCCAACTATTGGAAATAATGTAGTAATTGGAGCAGGAGCAAAAATATTAGGTTCATTTAAAGTAGGAAATAATGTAAATATTGGATCTAATTCTGTGGTACTTAGCGATGTTCCAGATAATTCTACAGTAGTAGGAATACCAGGTAGAATTGTAAGAATAAATGGAGAAAAAGTAAAAGATACAATTACAAATTTAAATCATATGGATTTACCTGATCCAATTTTAGATGAGATGCATGAAGTAGAGAGAAGCTTAAGAGAATTAGCTAAAAGAATAAAATGTGAAACATGTAAAATAAGAAGCACAGAAGAGAGAAATAGTACTGATAATGAGGTGAAAAATGATTAAAATATATAATACATTAACACAAAAATTAGAAGATTTTAAAACAGTAGAGCCTAATAAAGTAAAAATGTATGTATGTGGACCTACAGTTTATAATTATATACACATTGGAAATGCAAGACCAGCAGTATTTTATGATACTGTTAGAAGATATTTAGAATATAAAGGATATGAAGTAACATATGTACAAAATTTTACGGATATAGATGATAAAATGATAAATAGAGCTAACGAAGAAGGAATTGAAGTAAAAGAAGTTGCAAAAAAATACATTACAGCATATTTTGAAGATACAGCAAAAATAAATTTAAAAGAAGAAGGAATGATAAGACCTAAAGCAACAGAGAATATTAAAGAGATGATAAAACTTGTAAAAGATTTAGAAGAAAAAGGTTATGCTTATGCTTCTGAAGGAGATGTATATTTTGATATAGAAAAATATAAAGAGAATTATGGTGAATTATCACATCAAAAAATAGATGAATTAGTAAGTGGAGCTAGAATCGAAGTAAATGATAAGAAAAAAAATCCATTAGATTTTACTTTATGGAAAGCAGCAAAAGAGGGAGAGCCATTCTGGGGTTCACCTTGGGGAAAAGGTAGACCAGGATGGCATCTTGAATGTTCTGTAATGAGTTATAAATTTTTAGGAAAAGATTTTGATATACATGGCGGGGGTCAAGACCTTATATTTCCGCATCATGAAAATGAAATAGCACAATCAAAATGTGGATATGGTGGAAATTTTGCTAGATATTGGATGCATAATGGGTATATAAATATTAAAGGAGAAAAAATGTCAAAATCGAAAAATAATTTTTTTCTTCTAAGAGAAGTACTTGAAAAATATGAAGGTAGAATTCTTAGATTTTTTATACTTAGCTCTCATTATAGAAAGCCAATTGATTTTAGTGATGAAGAATTAAAGATGGCGGAACAAGGTTTAAGAAGAATAGAAAATACTCTTATTAGAATAGATGAAGAACTAGAAAATATAAAAGATATACAAGATGAAAATATAGTAGAATTAGAAAAAACTTATGAAAATAGTATAGCAAAGTTTGAATTATCAATGGATGAAGATTTTAATACTGCAAAAGCTATTGGAGCCATATTTGAACTAGTGAAATCTATAAATATATACCTTGATAATGGAATTACTAAAGAGGGAAAAGAAACTATTATTAATATAAAAAATTATATAAAAAAAGTAATGATAGATGTATTGGGAATAGATATAAAATATGAGAAAAAAATTGATAGTAATTTAACTAAAGATTTGATAGAATTTTTATTAGAGATAAGAATAGATGCTAAGAAAGAAAAAAATTGGGAATTAGCAGATAAGATTAGAGAAAAATTAAATAATCTTGGGGTAGAAATAAAAGACGGGAAGGATAAAACTACATGGAATTTAAAAAATTAAATGAGCTAGGTGTACTTACTGTAGCTTATTTAGGTGATTCTATTTGGGAACTTTATATAAGAGAATATTTTGTAAGAAAAAATATAAATTTAAAAGATTTGAATATAATAGTGAGAAGATATGTAAATGCAAAATTTCAAAGTAAAATATATTTAAAAATTTTAAATGAAGGGGAATATGATTTTTTACAAGAAATAATAGATTATTCTAAAAGAGCTAGAAATTCAAAAATAAAATCTTATCCATCTACTTGTACATTAAAAGAATATAAAAACGCCACTGCATTAGAGGCGTTAATTGGAGCATATTATTTATTAGAGTATAAAGAAGAACTAGAAAATATTATAAAAATTATTTTAGAGGGTGATGATGTTGCTTAAATTTTTTGAAAATGGATTTAATATCAATAAAAGTATAGGTATAGACCTTGGGACTGCTAATACATTGGTATATTATAAACAAAAAAATAAGATAGTATTAAATGAACCATCAGTAGTAGCGGTTGATAGAGATACTAAAAAGGTACTTGCAGTTGGGCATGAAGCAAAAGAGATGATAGGTAAAACTCCAGATAGTATAATAGCGGTAAGACCTCTTAGAGAAGGAGTAATAGCTGATTATGATATTACAGAAGCGATGATAAAATACTTTATAAAAAAAGTATTTGGAAAATTTAATATATTTGCACCTGAGGTAATGATATGTGTACCAATAGAAGTAACGGGAGTAGAAAAAAGAGCTGTACTTGAAGCAGCTATATCAGCTGGAGCAAAAAGAGCTTATCTTATAGAAGAGGCAAGAGCAGCAGCTCTTGGTTCTGGAATAGATATATCAGTAGCAGAAGGTAGTATGATAGTAGATATAGGAGGCGGTTCTACCGATATAGCTGTTATAGCACTTGGTGGAACAGTAGTAAGTAAATCTATAAGAATAGCAGGAAATAACTTTGATGAAGATATAGTAAGATATGTAAAAAAAGTACATAATTTATTAATAGGAGATAGAACTGCTGAGTATATAAAAACTAAAATTGGTTCAGCACTTCCTTTAGAAGAAGAAGAATATATAGACGTAAAAGGGAGAGACCTTATTACAGGGCTGCCAAAAACTATTAGCTTAAGTTCAACAGAAGTACTAGAAGCTATTAATGATTCACTTATGCAAATAGTAAACAATGTAAAATCAGTACTTGAAAAAACTCCACCTGAACTTGCCGCGGATATAGTAGATAAAGGAATAGTTATGACTGGAGGAGGTTCTTTAATAAGAAACTTTACAAAACTTATGTCAAATTACACTCAACTTCCTGTATATCTTGCAGAAAATGCGCTTGAAAGTGTAGTTATAGGAGCTGGAATGGCATTAGATAAAATAGATGTACTTAGACAAATAGAAAAGGAAGAAAGATAATGGGAATTGATTCTATTAAGAATAATGAGTTAGCAAAACAGATAATAAAAAATGAATTAAAAAATAATAAAGAATCAGGGACATATTTAATACATGGAATTAAGGGAGCAAATTTATTTGAATTTGCTCTTAATTTTTCTAAAGGAATATTATGTAATGAGATTGAGCATGACTATTGTGATAGTTGTAGAGTATGTATAAATATTGATAAACAAGTATATTCAGATCTTCATATAATAGAAGGATTAGATAATAGTAATATATCTATATCACAAATAAGAGATATGATAAGTGAAAGTTATGAATCAGCTTATGAAGGAGATAAAAAAGTATTTATAATAAAAAATATACATAAAACAAGAAAAGAAGTAGCAAATGCAATACTTAAAATAATTGAAGAACCACCTAAAAATACATACTTTATACTTACATCTAATAGTTTGAATATATTAAAAACAATACTTTCTAGATGTATTACTATAAAAATAAATACTTTAAATAATGAAGAATTAGAAGTATCTAAAGAAATATTTGATTTTTTTATTGGAGATAATGAAGATATTTTAGAATATAAAAAAGGAAATTATAGCTTAGAAGAAATATATAGCTATAAAGATATAGATGTAGTACTTGATGAATATATAGAGAATGGTAAATTAGAAAACAAGATTAAACTTTTGAAAAGTTTAGATGATTATATTAAAAATAAAGATTTTTTTAGTGAAATAGAAAAAATAGAATTTATAGAAAAGATAAATAGTAAGATAGATAAAAATAGAGATATATTAGAAAATATGTTTTATATTCTTATAATTAAAAATAAAACTTTAAAAAAACTAGAATTTTTGCTAGAAATTAAAAGTTATATTAAAAGTAATGTAAATATAACAAATATTTTGTATAATTTTTTTTTAGAATATTAATATTTTATATAAAATAAAATTATTATAGAAAATATTTAAAATTTTTATGTTAATTAGTAATAATGAAAGGGATATTATGAACAGAAGAGAAAGATTGGAAAATATAATAGCTATATTGAAAAAGGAGTATGGAGAGTCGAAAGTAATGTTAAATTACAATACTCCTTTTGAACTTTTAATAGCTGTAATACTTTCTGCGCAATGTACAGATAAAAGAGTAAATATGGTAACAAAAGAGATGTATAAGATTGTAAATACTCCTGAAGGATTTGCAAATATGGAAGTAGAAGAAATAGAGAAACTTATAAAAAGTACAGGATTTTATAGAAATAAAGCAAAAAATATAAAACAATGTAGTATAGATATAATAGAAAAATATGATGGGAAAGTACCAATGAATATGGATGATTTGATAAATTTGGCTGGGGTAGGAAGAAAAACAGCAAATGTAGTAATGGGAGATATTACTAAAGAACCAGAAGGTATAGTTGTAGATACTCATGTAAAAAGATTATCAAATAGAATAGGATTTGTGAAAACTAACAATCCTATAATAATAGAAAGAGAGCTTATGAAATGGGTGCCTAAGAAATATTGGTTTGATTATCCAAATTTATTAATCAGACATGGGCGAGCTATCTGTAAAGCTAGAAAAGCAGAGTGTAATAAGTGCGGTATAAATGAGTATTGCAAAAAAAATATTTGATTATCAAAGCATTGCCATTAAAATATTTTATTGAAAAATATTTAAAAAAGTTGTATAATAAATTTTACAAGGAGATTTAGATAAGTATGTCAAGAATATCAAGAGCAATTTCAAAATCTAAAGGTTTATTAAGCAGCAGGAAAAAAGATAAAAAAAAGATAAGTGATTCACAAACTACTACTAGAGTAGAAAAAAGAGATTTAGATATAAATCATAGTCCTTTTTTAGATAAATTAAATGAAGTTGAAGTAGATTTGATTAAAGGAGAATTAAGTGATAATTTAGAAGATATAAAAGTTTTAGGAGAAGAGTTGGCTAGAAATCCAAATCTTAAAAATTTAACTAATTATAAAAATAAAGTAAAAGCATTTTTAGTATTAGCTATGAAAAAGATGTATAAAGTTGATAATAAAATGGGGCTAAAAAGAAGTGGAAGAGAGCAAAAAATATTTGTAACAGTAGATAAAATAGATAAAGAATTAGAAGAATTAACCTTAGCTTTTTTAAAGCAACAAGAAGAAGCATTTTTTGTAATGTCAAAAATAGATGGAATACAGGGGTTGTTAGTTAATATATTAGGTTAAATCATTAATAAAAATTCTTGACAAATTTTATAAAAAAATATATTATAAAGTGAATTTTAAAATAAATAAAAAAGAATAAAAAAAATAAAAAGGTGTGGAGAGTTATGAAAGTATATTTAGATAATAATGCAACAACAAAATTGTGTAAAGAAGCATTTGAAGCTATGGTACCATATCTTACAGAGTATTATGGAAACTCACACAGTATGCATAGATTTGGACAAGAGACAGGGAAAGCTCTAAGAGAAGCTAGAGAAACTATAGCAAATTTATTAAAAATTGAAGCAGATGAACTTATTTTTACAGCTTCAGGAACAGAAGCTAATAATATAGGAATACGAGGAGTAGTAAGAGCTTTTGAAAGAAGAGGAAAACATATAATAGTATCAGAGATAGAACATCCATCAGTAAGAAATACAGCTAAAGATTTAGAAAAACTAGGATATGAAGTAACTTTTTTAAAAGTAGATAAAAATGGATTAGTGGATTTAGAACAATTAAAAAAATCTATTAGGAAAGATACTGTGTTGATATCTGTAATGCATGCGAATAATGAAGTTGGGACTATTCAGCCATTAAAAGAAATAGGTCAAATTGCAAAAGGACATAGAATATTATTTCATGTAGATGCTGTACAAACAGTAGGAAAACTCAAGTTTTCGCCAAAAGATTATAATATAGATTTAATGAGTTTTTCAGCTCATAAATTTTATGGACCTAAAGGAGTAGGCGCTCTTTATATAAAAAAAGGAACAAGAATGGCCAAATTTATAACTGGTGGAGGACAAGAAAAAGGACTTAGACCAGGAACATCAAATGTAGCTGCGATAGTAGGAATGGCAAAAGCTTTAGAAGTAGCTTTTAAAAATATAAAGGAAGAATATAAAAAAGAAAAAGAGTTGAGAGATTATTTTGAGGAAAAAATAATAGAAAAAATTCCAGAAATTGTAATTAATTCAAAAGAGGTAGATAGATTACCAGGTACTTCAAGTGTTACTTTTAAATATCTTGAAGGAGAATCTATATTACTTAGTTTAGACTTTAAAGGAATAGCTGTAAGTAGCGGTTCGGCTTGCTCAAGTGAAGATTTACATGCATCTCATGTATTGCTTGGAATGGGAATAGAAGAAGAATTTGCACATGGAACAATAAGATTTAGTATTGGAAGATATAATACTAAAGAAGAGATTGATTATGTAATAAATGAATTACCGCCAATAATTGAAAGACTTAGAATGATGTCACCATTATGGAATGAATTTAAAAATAATTAAAAGGAGTTGAAAATAGATGCAATATTCAGAAAAAGTAATGGATCACTTTATGAATCCAAGAAATGTAGGAGTTATTGAAAATCCAGATGGATATGGTAAAATAGGAAATGCATCATGTGGAGATATGATGGAAATTTTTTTAAGAATAGAAGATGATATAATAAAAGATGTAAAATTTAGAACTTTTGGATGTGCTTCAGCCATAGCAACTTCTTCAATATCTACAGAAATGATATTAGGAAAAAAAGTAAGCGAAGCATTAGAAGTGACAAATAAAGCTGTAGCAGAAGCTCTAGATGGACTTCCACCTCAAAAAATGCATTGTTCTGTACTTGCAGAAGATGCAATAAAAGCTGCAATAGAAGATTATTTAAAGAAAAAAAATAATTAAAAAAACTCTAAAATCAATTTTGATTTTAGAGTTTTTTTAATAATGAAATAGATGTTTTACATATGAAGATTTTGGATTGGAAATAATATTTTCTGGAGTATCGATCTGTATAATTTTACCATCTTTTATAATCACTACTCTATCAGCTATTTCAAGAGCATCTTCTTTATTATGAGTGACAAAAATTGTAGTAGTCTTTTCTATATCAATAATTGATTTTATTTCTTTTCTTATACTACTTTGTAGATTAGCATCTAAATTTGAAAAAGGCTCATCTAATAAAAGTAATTTTGGATTAGTAGCTAATGTACGAGCAATAGCTATTCTTTGTTGTTGACCACCACTAAGTTCATGAGGATATTTTTTACTATGTTCTTCTAATTTTACTAGTTTTAGCATTTTATTTAAAATTATTTTTTTTGTTTTTTTGTTAAAATGAGAAATACCAAAAGTTATATTTTTTTCTATGTTTAAATGAGGGAAAAGAGCATAATCTTGAAAAACCATACCTAAATTTCTTTTTTCGGGAGGGAAATTTATATTTTTATTAAAAATAATATGATTATCAATAGTAATTTTACCTGTTTTAGGAGTTTCAAGACCGGAAATAATTCTTAGAATAGTAGATTTTCCACTTCCACTTTCTCCTAAAATTGCTAAAACTTCTCCTTTTTTTATAGAAAAAGATATATTGTCTAGAATAATTTTTTTGCCATATTTAAAACTTATATTTTCTAATTTTATATATTCCATTTTAATTTCTCCTGTTTTTATTTAATATATTAAAGTAAATTATTCCTAAAAAACATATAAATACTATAATTAATGAAGGAATACCAGAATGATAAATCATTTCGTCTTCTACATATTTTTTTGTTATTGTTGACAAAGTATCAAAATTAAAGGGCCTTAAAATTAATGTAAGAGGTAATTCTTTGATTATTTCAATAAAAATAAGTATGTATGCAGAAAAAATAGAAGATTTTATCATAGGAAAATCTATTTTAAAAAAAGTATATATTTTAGATTTACCGAGTGTTCTAGCAGATTCATGAAACTTTAATCCGATTTTTAAAAAACTTGTATTAATAGTATTATATCCAACACCTAAAAATCTAATAATATAAGCTAGAATAAGCACAATAAAACTCATACTAAAATATGTATCAAAAAAATTATCTATAGTAATAAATAGCATAAGTACACCTATAGCTATAACAGCTCCAGGAATAGAATAACCAATACTTGAAATTCTAGCTAAAATTCCAGAAAATTTATTTTTAGATAATCGAGCATTATTTGATATTATCAAAGCTATTATTAGAGTAATTAAAGAAGAAATTGCAGTTAATATAAAGGTTTTAAATATTAACAAAAAAGTTTCATAATTAAGCATCATTTTATAAGTAAGCATACTAAAATATACAAGTTGAATAATAGGAAAGATAAATCCAATAATTATATATAGTAAAGAAAATATGGTTATGATAAATTCATGTGATTTTGATAGTTTTTTTCTTTTAATAGATTTTATTTTAGAATTTATATAAGAATAATTTTTATGTTTTCTAAAATTTTTCTCTAAACTTAAGACTATAAAAGTAGTAAACATAAGAAATGCAGCTAGTTTTATAGCACTATTACTGTCTCCAAGAGAAAACCAAGTTCTAAATATACCAATGCTAAATGTATTTATTCCAAAATATTTTACAACACCATAAGCATTTATAATCTCTAAGGTTACTAAACTAACACTAGAAACTAAAGCTATTCTAGACATAGGTAGTAATACGTTAAGAAATATGTGTAAATCATTTTTCCCTAAAATTTTTGCATTTTCTATTATATTTGAAGATATTTTTGATAAATAAGATTTTGAAATAATATATACATAAGGAGCTAAAAATATTGAAAATATAAATATTCCTCCATATATATTCATAATATCAATTTTTCCTTTGAACAATCCTGTAAAAGAAAAAAGTTCTCCATATACATATCCTGCAATATAAGTAGGAATCGCAAGTGGTAATATAAATAGTATATCAAATAATTTTCTGTATCTAAAATCATAAAAAACAGTAAAATATGCAAGAGTATATCCAATAATAGCTGAAAAAAGACTACTAAAAAGGCTTAAAATAAAGGTGTTTTTTATGTAGTCAAACAACAAATTATTTATTATATGATAAAAATTGTTACTAGTTTTGGTAAAAATATTAACAACTATATATAATAAAGGTAAAATAATTATAAAAGTTGAGATAATAGTAAGGAAATTCCAGAAATCAAAAGTTTGATTTCTGGAGAATTTATTAAAACTTTTCATTATTTCCACCCAGCACGATCAGCTATTTTAACAGCATTTTCGTTTAATTCACCAAGAATTGATAAATTTAATGTATCTGCTTTAAAACTACCCCAAGATTTTACAAGTTTAGAAGCTTCAACATTTGGATTTACAGGATATTCATAATTAGCTTCTGCAAAATCTTTTTGAGCTGCTTCGCTTGTTAAAAATTCAATAAATTTAATAGCATTTTCTTTATTTTTGGAATATTTAGTTACACCGATACCACTTACGTTAATATGTGCACCTCTTCCATTTTGATTTGGGAAAAATATTTTTAAAGTTCTAGCTACTTTTCTTTCTAATTCATTTGATGAATTATACATTTTTCCTATATAATAAGTATTCATTATAGCTAATTCACCTTCATTAGCTAAAACAGCTTTAGCTTGATCTCTATCATTTCCTTTAGGAGTTCTTGCAAAATTATTAACTATTCCTTTTGCCCATTCAAAAGTCTTTTCTTCGCCGTTATGAGCTATTATAGAAGCTATTAAAGATTGATTATAAGCATTTGAAGAAGATCTAGTTAAGATTTTACCCTTCCATTTTGGATTAGCTAAATCTTCATAAGTGGACAAATCATTTATATTTGTTTTATTAGGATCATATACAATAACTCTAGCTCTATAAGTAAGACCATACCAATAAGAATCTTTATCTCTTAAATGTGAAGGAACGTTTTTTATTAGAGATTCACTTATAACGGGCTGTAACAAATTTTTTGATTTTGCTCTATGCAATCTAGCAGCATCTACTGTAATTAATATGTCTGCAGGAGTTCTTTTTCCTTCTAATTCTAATTTTTTAATAAGCTCATCAGCACTTGCATTAACAACATTGACTTTTATACCAGTCTCTTTTTCAAATTTTTGAAATAAAGATTGATCAGAGTCATAATGTCTATGAGTATAGACATTCACTTCATTTTTAGCAAAAATAATACTTGATATTACAAAAGTTAAAACAAACAATATTTTTTCATTCAAATACCTCCACACACTTTTAATTTGATAATCAAAGTTTAATGAGATAATATTAACATTAAATATTTAAATTGTCAATATTTTTTTGGATTAATAAATAAATTTAAGTTAATAAGAGTGTTTGTTATAAATGTTTAATTATTTTTCAAAAAAAATGAAAAAATATTGTATTATTTAAAATTGTTGTTAATGTATATAATTTCTAAAGTAACTATATTGACAAAAGAAGATTAGTGTGCTAAAATAATTTTTGCATATGATAGATGCCGGGATGGCGAAATTGGTAGACGCATCAGACTCAAAATCTGACGGAGCTTGCTCCTTGTGGGTTCAAGTCCCACTCTCGGTACCATTTAAAATTAAAAACACCTATTGGTGTTTTATTTTTTTTAGGAGGAAAAAATGGGAAAACTAATTAGAGGAATTAGTAAAAATGCAAGATTTATGGTAATAGATTCTACAGATGTAGTTCAAAAATCAGTTAAAATACATAATAGTTCACCAACTGCTACAGCAGCACTTGGGAGAGTATTAACAGCCGCTCTTATGATGGGGCAAGAAATAAAAGTATCTAATGGAAGTGTTACATTAAGAATAGATAGTGATGGTCCAGCAAAACAATTAATTGCAACAGCGGATAACAAGGGAAATGTAAAAGGATATATAGCAAATGATAAAGAAGTAATAAAAAGAAAAACTAATGGAAAACTTGATGTAGGTGGATATATAGGAAAAGGATTTTTAAAAGTAATAAAAGATATAGGTGGGAAAGAACCATATATAGGTGTTTCACCAATTCAAACAGGAGAAATAGCAGAAGATATTGCTTATTATTATTTTACATCAGAACAAATACCTTCAGTAGTAGCACTTGGAGTGTTTGTAGATAAAGATATGAGTATAAAACATGCAGGAGGATATATAATCCAGCTTTTACCAGGAGCAGAAGAGGGGTTTATTACAAAATTAGAAGAAAAAATTAAAGCAATAAAAAGTGTAACAGAACTTATGAATGGTGGAATGGATCCAGAAAGAATAGCAAAACTTCTTTATGAAGATATGAATAGTGAAAATCCAAATGACTTAGTTGAAGAATATAAAATATTAGATACAATAGAAGTAAATTATACTTGTGATTGTAATAAAGAAAAATTTTTTAGAGGAATAGTATCACTTGGAAAAGATGAAATAAAAAAATTATTAGAATCACAGGAAGATATAGAAGTAGAATGCCATTTTTGTAAAACAAAATATAGTTATACAAAAGAAGATTTTGAATTAATATTAAAAAATAATTAAAAATTGAAACTATCGATAAAATTCGATAGTTTTTTATTAAAATTATTTTACTTATCCAAAAAAAGTATGTTATAATAAATTAAGAATAAAATTAAATGGTGGGAGGTTGGATTATGAGTACTGATATAAAAGAAAATAAATATTTAATTGGAGAGTATAATAATGAAATTTTTATAAAATTTGTGGGAAATGCAACTATGAAAAATAGTAAAACCTTAGAAGAGGTATTTAATAATATATTTACTGGAGAAAAAAAAGAGATAGTTTTAGATTTTGAAGAATGTAATTATATGGATAGTACAATGTTAGGACTTATTGCTAAAACAGCTATTAGATTGAAAAAAGAATGGAATCAATTTTTATATGAAATAAATTCATCAAATATGGTTAAAACAAGTTTAAAATCAACAGGTGTATACAATTTAATGAAACATCTTGATGATATAAAACAAGAAGTCGAATTAAAAGAGCTTGAAAATAAAGATTTTGATGATAAATCAGAAAAAGCAAAACATATATTAGAAGCACATAAAACACTAATGGGTTTATCTGATGAAAATAAAAAAATTTTTAAAAATGTAGTAGAAATGCTAGAAAAAGATTTAGATAAATAATCTAAGATAAAACCTAAAAATTGCAAGTCCTTTAAAATTAAAGGACTTATTTTTAATTTATATTATTAAAAAATTTTTAGAAATATTAATAATTTAAGAATAAAATTAAATATGGAGGTATAAATTGAAATTAGTAGATACACATTGTCATATATATGGTGAAAAATATAAAAATGATATAGAAGAAGTATTAGCAGAGGCAAAAAAAGAACTAGAATTTATAGTGAATATAGGATATGATTTAGAAAGTTCTAAAATAAGTGTAGATATAGCAAATAAATATGATTTTGTTTATGCAACAGTAGGATTTCATCCTACAGATATTTCAAAAATGAATGAAGAATCATTAAAACAAATATATGAAATAGCTAAAAAAAATAATAAAGTATTAGCTATTGGAGAAATAGGACTTGATTATTACTGGATGAAAGATGAAGTAGAAAAACAAAAGATAGCTTTTTTAAAACAACTAGAATTAGCAGAAGAAATTAATAAGCCAGTAGTTATACACACAAGAGAAGCTATGAAAGATACTATAGATATTTTAAAATCTAAAAAGAACATAACAGGAATAATTCATTGTTATCCAGGAAGTTATGAAACAGCAAAAAGTGTTATAGATAGGTTTTATTTTGGGATAAATGGAGTTGTAACATTTAAAAATAACAAGAAAACACAAGAAGTAGTAAAAAAAATACCACTTGAAAGATTAGTAATAGAAACAGATGCACCATATCTTACTCCGACACCTTTTAGAGGAAAAAGAAATAAACCAACTTATGTAAAATATGTTGCTGAAAAAATAGCAGAATTAAAAAATATAAGCATAGATGAAGTAATAAAAGTAACAACTAATAATGCAAAAAAAATATATAGAATAGAGGATTAAAATGTTTATTTGTCCAATATGTAATCAAAAAATAGATAAAATAGATAAAAGCTATAAATGTAAAAATAATCATACATTTGATATGGCAAAATCAGGGTATTTAAACTTGCTTATTTCAAATAAAAAAAGAAGTAAAACTCCTGGTGATGACAAAGAAATGGTAATAGCGAGAAGGAATTTTTTAAATACAGATATTTATGAAGAGATTTCAAAAAGTGTTAATGAAATAATATTAAAGTTAACAAATAATAAAAAAATGAAAATAATAGATATTGGTTGTGGTGAAGGATATTATACTAGTAAAATCAAAGAAAAAATACCTAATAGTGAAATTTGTGGTATAGATATATCAAAAGAAGCTATAAATTTAGCAGCGAAGACATATAAAAATATTAATTGGGTGGTAGCAAGCGCCTTAAATTTGCCTTTTTTAGATAATAGTATAGATATTTCATTAGTTATGTTTAGTAGATTTATTCCAGAAGAAAATTTTAGACTCTTATCAAAAAATGGTTATCTTATAGTTGTATCAACAGATGATATGCACTTAATCGAATTAAAAAAAGTGTTATATGACAAAGTAAAAATAGAAAGTGTTGATATAGTTGATGAGGCAAAAGATTATTTTATACATAAAGAAACTAAAAAAGTAAATTATAATAAGAAATTGACTAGTAATCAAGAAATAATGAATTTATTTAATATGACACCATATAAGTGGAAAACTAAAAAAGAGGCAGTAAAAAGATTAGAAAAAATAAATGAACTAGAGATAACAATAGATGTAAAAATAGATATATTTCAGAAAATGGAGAAAAAATGAAAATATTAGGAATTGGAAATGATATAATAGAGATAGAAAGAGTAGAAAAAGCAATAAAAAGGACTAAAAAATTTAAAGAAAAAGTTTTTTCAGAAAAAGAAATAGAAATAGTAGAAAAAAAATCATCGCCTTTTGCATCATATGCAGGTAGATTTGCAGCAAAAGAATCAGTAGCAAAAGCATTTGGTACCGGAATAAAATTTTCATTAACAGATATAGAGATATTAAATGACAAATTAGGTAAACCATATGTAAATTTAAGAAATAAATTAAAAGAAAAATACGATAATATAGATATAATGATAACAATTTCTCATAATAGAAAAGTTGCTATTGCAACTGCTATAGTAATAAGTAAAGAATAAATTTATAAAATATAATTAAAAAAGGGGGAAAAAATGAAAATATCAAAAAGAGTATTAAATGATATAGAATTTTATATAAAAGGCATAAAAGATAAAAGAAAAGGTCTTGAAGATATATTATATATGGCACAAATTGAGTATGGATATTTACCAAATGAAGTACAAAATTTTATATCAGAAAAAACAGAAATACCTTTAATTGAGATAAAAGAATGCATATCAAAAAGTGATTTATTAAAAGATGATACTAAAAATAGTGTATTAATTAGAGTATGTAAAGGAGCTAGATGTAGTGCAAATGGTAGTGAATTTATCTTAGAAGAATTTAAAAAACAATTAAAAATAGATGTAGGAGAAACTACCTCAGACGGAATAACTCTTCAAATACAAAATTGTTTTGCTAAATGTGCAATCGGACCAAATGTATATATAAATAATACCCATATACCAAAAGTAACAGTAGAAGAAGTAAAAAATATAATTAAAAGAGTAAAAATGTTTGATTATAAATAATTAAGCAGAGAGTATAAATAATTGAAAAAACTAAGCTGTTATGGTATAATCAATAGATGATTTTTTGAAAATATATAGAAAAATTCAAAAAATTAAGAGCTAAAAAAAAATTATTTTGATAAATAAAAAAACTCAAAAAAACTAAGGAGTTAATGTATGAAAAAAATTTTTCTTTTTTTTGTTATAGCTACAATTGCATTTGCAGAAAATTTTGGAGCAAATATTTTTCCAGAAAATAGTTATTTTTATTTTTATTCTAAAACAGAAAATATTTTTAATATTTTAGATAAGAATTTTGAAAATGAGATAGATATTTTGAAGAAAAATAAAAATTTTAAAAATATAGATATTGAAAAAGTAATAGAAAATAAAGAATATAGTGTAGTTTTTTTAAATGATGGAGAAAAATTAAAATTTATTATTTTAGTTAATATGATAGGATTAGACAAAAAACTTATAGAATCTAATGAATTTGAAACAGAGACGTTTAATGGGATGACTATAAAATATTCTTTAGGTGATAAACCATATATTTATGGATATGATGATAATTATTTGATTTTTTCTGATGATATGAACTTATTTTTTTGGATGATAGATACAAAAAATGAAAAATTTTTAAAAGATAAAAAGAGTTTTAAGAAACTTATGAATTATGAAGAAAAAGATACAAAATATAAATATTATATAGAAAAAGATGAAATAATAGAGGATAAAGTAAGTGTAGCAAAATCAAAATTTTTATTGGAAAACGGTGAAATAAATAGATATTATATTCCAGGTGAAAAAACAAATATATTAAAAGAATATAATTTAGAAAATATTATACCACCACAATTTGAATCTATTGAAATGGGAAGAAATACAAAATATATGCAAAATGAGATAGAAAAACAGTTATCAGAATTTTATGTTGAAAATGAATTATTTGATTTTGATTTAAATATGGCGGGAAAAATAAAATATTTAAATGGAACATATTTTTTCTTTAAAAAAGATAATTATTTAAATAGTGAACAAATCATAAAAAAAATATATGAAAAAATATTGTTTTTTAATAAAAAAATAGAATTTATAGACTTAAAAAAATATAAAATGTATGAAATCCCTCTTTTATATAAAAAAATATATTTAATAAATATAAATGATTTTGTAGTAGTAACAACTGAGAATAAAGTGCTACAAGATTTTTTAAATGGTTTTATAAAAAATACGAATTTTAATAGTGTAGAAAATTATGACAACATAAAACTTGAAAATGGTAAAATTTTTTTAAATTCATTAAATGATGAAGTATATACAATTGGTGAAACTGATTATTAAAGGAGTGCAGAATGGATATATTAGAGATAAAAAGAGAAATGGAAAATTTTAGCAAAATATTAGAAGAGCACAGGGGGCATCTTTGACTTAGATAATAAAAAAGCAAAAATATCAGAGTTGGAGCAACTTACATATTCTAATGATTTTTGGAATGATAAAAAGAAAAGTGAAGAGACAATAAAAAAGTTAAATAGTTTAAAACTTATAGTAAAAAAATTTGAAGATATAGTTAATTTATATGAAGAAATAGAGGTCCTTATAGAATTTTTTGAATCTGGAGAAGAAGAATTCGAAGAAGAACTAAATATTAAGTTTAAAAAATTATCTAAATACATAGAAGAATTTGGAACTTCACTTCTTCTTGATGGTGAGTACGATAATAGTAATGCTATTGTTACAATTCATTCGGGAGCAGGTGGAACAGAAGCTTGTGATTGGGTAGAAATGCTTTATAGACTGTATAGTAGATGGTGTAATAAAAAAAATTATAAGATAGAAATATTAGATTCTTTAGAAGGTGATGGCGCAGGATATAAATATATTACTTTTTCAGTAGAAGGAGCTCTTGCATACGGATATTTAAAATGTGAGAAAGGAATTCATAGACTTGTAAGAATTTCACCTTTTGATGCTAATAAAAAACGTCATACATCATTTGCATCTATTGAAGTAATTCCAGAAGTAGACGATAATATAGATGTAGAAATAAACCCAAGTGATTTAAAAATAGACACATATAGAGCAAGTGGAGCAGGTGGACAGCATGTAAATATGACGGATTCAGCTGTAAGAATAACCCATATACCAACTGGTGTTATAGTTACTTGTCAAAAAGAACGTTCCCAACTTAAAAATAGAGAAACAGCTATGAAAGTATTAAAATCAAAATTATTAGAGATAGAATTAAAAAAACAAGAAGAAAAAATGCGAAAAATACAAGGAGAACAAGCAGAGATAGGTTGGGGAAATCAAATTAGATCATATGTATTTCAACCATATACTATGGTAAAAGATCATAGAACTAATTTTGAAATAGGAAATATTCAAGCAGTAATGGATGGAGAAATAGACGGGTTTATTAATGCTTATTTAAAATGGATAAAAAAATAAGGAGTATGACTATGAAAAAATATTTAGTAATTTTTATTATTATGATATTTTCAATAAATACCTTTGCACGTACAGTAAACTTTAGTATTATTTCAATGGGAGCTTTGAATGGAGAGTATAAGAAATTAGATTCCTTAAAAATAGCAATAGATACTATTACAAAAGAAAAAGAGATGCAATATGATAATGTAATAAAAATTAATGTTGGAAATAATATGACAGAATATCTTGAAAAAAATGATATAATGCTAAATTTTTATAAAACAACAAATTTTAATTTTAATTTTTTAGGGAAACAAGAATTTTTATGGAGAGATAAAATAGATCCTACACAGATAAAAATGTCTACCTTAAATATAATAGCTAAAGATGTTCTTCCATATCAACTTATGAAAATGGAAGACTATATAGTATGTGTAGTAGGAATAACAAATATATATGAAGAAGATATAAAAGGAACTCTTAGTTATAAAAGAGAACTTCAAAATCTTATGTATATGCTAGAAGATAATGTAGATTTTTTATTTGTAGTTACAGATTTAGAAAGAGAAGAAAATGTAAGTATAATCCAAGATTTCCCTCAAATAACAGGATTATTTGAAAGCAGATTAAACCTTTATGATTTTGGAGTAGAAAAGATAAATAATACTTATTTAATACCAACTTATGGAATAAGTGTATTAGATTTTAAATATGATGAACAAGAAGATAATCAAAGTATAGATAAAATAGGCTTTAAACTAAAAACAGCTACTCTTTTAAAAAGAGAAAATATTTTAAAACCAGAAAAATTTGGTTATGACAGAGATTTTAGAAATTATATTAATTGGACAGATGTAAGGATAAAAAATGAAAATAGCTTAATAATAGGATATACAGATAATACATTTAATCCTTATGAAATATATTTAAGTGATGAAGTACCATTTTTAGATGATTTAGCAGATAAATTAATGAAATCCTACAAAACAGATGCAGTTATATTCCCTAAAAAATCATTATTAAAAGGTATAAAAAAAGGACTTTATACTGTAGCAGAAGTTAATGAAATGTTTACTAAAGAAAAATTTATAATTTTAAATTTAAATTATAAAGAATTAAATTCTTTAATGAATAAGGCAGCTGAAAATAGAGGTAATGAATCGTATTTTTATATATCAGGTTTAGGAAAGTCTCGATTAAAAGAAAATTATAAAATACTTAGTTTTGAAAATCTATTAGAAGATTATAAAATAGATAAAGAGAAATATGAAGTAGAAAACATAGGGATAAGAGAATATATGATAAAAAAATAATGTGAGGGAACTAATTATGAAAAAATTTGGTGTGATACTTTATCTAGCAATTTCATTTTCAACTTTTGCAGATCATAATATAGGGTATTATTTTGATAAAATTTTTAAATCTGAAAAAATAGAAAAAATAGAAGGTATATCAGATATAAAAGAAGGAATCGAAATTACAGGATTAGTATATGATAAAGTTAGATTTAATAAAATAATAATATATGATCATAAAGAAAAACAACAAAATAAATTAGAATTACTCACAAAAGATTTAGAAAAAGCATTTTTAGAAAGAAATAATGATATAAAAGAGATAAAAATACAAACACAAAATAATAATATTCTTATTGAAGGTAAAGCGAATGTACTAAGTGGAATATTTAAGATTACTCTTATAGGTACATTTTATATTCAAAATAATGAAATATATTTTGATATAAAAAAAGGAAAAGTTGGAGTAATAGCAGTACCAAAATTTATTGTTGAATCATTTAAAGAAAGATTAAATCCTTTTTTTAAAGCTGAGGATTTAAATTTAGATATAATAATAAACAAAATAAAATTTAAAAAAGATAAAATAATAATAGAATAGTTTTAATTATAGAGGAGGAAAAATGTCAAAAGAAGTTAGAGTAAGAATAGCACCGTCACCAACAGGAGATCCACATGTTGGAACAGCATATATAGCATTATTTAATTTAGCATTTGCTAGACATAATAATGGAAAATTTTTATTAAGAATAGAGGATACAGATCAAACTAGATCAACTAAAGAGTCGGAACAACAAATATTTGATTCATTAAAATGGCTAGGACTTAACTATGATGAGGGACCAGATGTAGGAGGAGAATTTGGACCATATAGACAATCAGAAAGATTTGAATTATATTCGAGATATGCAAAAGAATTAGTTGATAAAGGAATGGCATATTATTGTTTTTGTACTCCTGAAAGACTAGAGAATTTAAGAGAAAGACAAAAAGCTATGGGGAAAGCTCCAGGGTATGATGGACATTGTAGATCATTATCAAAAGAGGAGATAGAAACAAGATTAGCTAATGGAGAAAAATATGTAATAAGATTAAAGATGCCTTATGAAGGTGATACAATAGTTAAAGACGTACTTAGAGGAGAAGTAAAATTTGAAAATAATAAAATTGATGATCAAGTTTTATTAAAATCAGATGGATTTCCTACTTATCATTTAGCTAATGTAGTAGATGACCATTTAATGGGAATAACTCATGTAATAAGAGCAGAAGAATGGATAGCATCAACACCAAAACATATTCAATTATATAAAGCCTTTGGATGGGAAGAACCTGTATGGGTACATATGCCACTTCTTAGAAATCAAGATAAAACTAAAATATCGAAAAGAAAAAATCCTGTTTCATTGAATTATTATAAAGAAGAAGGATATTTAAAAGAAGCTATATTAAATTTCTTAGGTCTTATGGGATATAGTATAGGAAATAATAAAGAAATTTTTACTTTTGATGAAATGGTAGAAAGTTTTGATTTTGATAAAATATCTCTTGGTGGGCCTGTATTTGATCTAGTTAAGTTAGGTTGGGTAAATAATCAACATATGAAATTAAAAAATTTAGATGAATTAGTAGAACTTGCTAAACCATATTTTGAGGAAATAGGATATATTAATAAAGAATTAACAGATAAAGAATATAAAGCGTTAAGAAGAGTTATTGAAATACTTAGAGATGGAGCTACAACTCTAAAAGAGTTAGCTACAAAATCAAAAATATATTATGAAGATAATTTTGAATTACCAGTTGTAACAGAAGAAATGAACAGAAAAGAGAGAAAATCAGTAGAAAGAGTTCTTAAAGCACTAGAAGATGAGGTAGGAAAAAAAGCAATTAATTTATTTGTAGAAAAAATTAAAATGGAATCTGAAAATATCTCAGAAGATAGAGCAAAAGAAATTCTTAATGAAATAATGGAAGAATTAGGAGAAGGACCAGGTAAAGTTCTTATGCCTCTTAGAGCAATACTTACTGGAGAGGGTAGAGGACCAGAATTATATGGAATAATTGCTGTAATAGGTAAAGAAAGAACTTTAAAAAGAGTAGAAAATACAATAAAAAAAATATAAAATTTTAGCTATCGATTAATGTCGATAGCTTTTTTATTTTATTAAAAAAATATTGACAAATATAAGAAAAATTGATATTATTATTCTGTAATTATTACAAAAATGAAATAAAAACATAAAAGGAGGATGAAATTTATGAAAAAATTTAGATGTAGTGTATGTGGAGAAATATTAGAAGAAGGAGTAGAAGTATGTCCAGTTTGTAAAGCAACAAAAGATAAATTTGTTGAAATTAAAGAAGGCGAAGAATTAATATGGGCTACTGAACATAAATTAGGAGAAGGATTAGCTTGTGGTGATGAAGAGATTATATCTGGCTTAAGAGCTAATTTTGAAGGTGAATGTACAGAAGTAGGAATGTACCTTGCAATGGCAAGAGTAGCAGATAGAGAAGGATATCCAGAAATTGCAGAAGCATATAAAAGGATAGCTTTTGAAGAAGCAGAGCATGCAGCAAAATTTGCTGAATTATTAGGCGAGGTAGTTACTGATTCAAGTGAAGAAAATTTAAGAAGAAGAGTGGAAGCAGAATATGGAGCTACAAGTGGAAAATTTGATATTGCTAAAAGAGCAAAACAATTAGGATTTGACGCTATTCATGATACAGTGCATGAAATGGCTAAAGATGAAGCTAGACATGGAAAAGCATTTAAAGGGTTATTAGAAAGATATTTTGGAAACAAATAAATAAAAAGAGTTATTAGTTTTAACTAATAACTCTTTTTATTTTAAAGTTAAAAAAACTTCTTAAAAGATTAATATATTTCAAATTCTTTATTTTCCTTGATTTTTTTTAGAAAATCTATTAAAATTATATAGAATTCATTAAAAATAGGAGGAGAACAAATGGGTTTTATAAAGAAATACGAAGAATGGCTAAATTCATCATTTATTGACGATATAGATAAAAAAGAGCTAGAGTCAATAAAAGATAATAAAAAAGAGATTGAAGAGAGATTTTATACAGATTTAGCTTTTGGTACAGGTGGTATGAGAGGTATAAGAGGTATAGGAACTAACAGAATGAATAAATATATGATAAGAAAAGCTACTCAAGGATTAGCTAATTATATGCTTTCTGTAAATGAAAAAGAAGCAAAAGAAAAAGGTGTAGTTATAGCTTATGATTGTAGAATAGGTTCTGTAGAATATTCTTTAAATGCTGCTTTAGTCCTTGCAGCTAATGGAATAAAGTCATATTTATTTGAATCACTTAGATCAACACCTGAATTATCATTTGCAGTAAGAGAATTAGGAACACAGGCTGGAATTGTCGTAACAGCTTCTCATAATCCAGTAGAATATAATGGATATAAAGTGTATTGGAATGATGGTGCTCAAATAGTAGAACCTCATGCAAGTGGAGTAGTAGAAGCAGTAAAAAATGTAAAAGATTTTGGAGAAATAAAATTAATATCAGAAAAAGAAGCAAAAGAAAAAGGACTTTTAGTAATTGTAGGAAAAGAACTTGATGATAAGTATATCGAAACAATAAAAAAAGAAGTAATAAATATGGATATACCAGGAAAAGAAGAGTTTAAAATAGTATATTCTCCACTTCATGGAACAGGAAGAAGACCAGTTCAAAGAATATTAGATGAAGTGGGATTTAAAAATGTATATACAGTAAAAGAACAAGAAGAACCAGATGGAACTTTTCCTACAGTAGGATATGCAAATCCTGAAGATCCAGCGGTATTTAAGTTAGGAATAAAATTAGCAGAAGAAAAAGGTGCTGAAATAGTAATGGCAAATGACCCTGATGCAGATAGAATAGGAATTGCTGTAAAAGATGAAAATGGAAAATGGATATATCCTAATGGAAATCAAGTAGGACTTTTGCTAGTAGAATATATTTTAGCAAATAGAAAAAATATACCTACAAACGGAAAAATAATAACTACGGTAGTATCAACACCTATGGTTGATGTAGTAGCAAAAGCTCATAATATAGAAGTAATGAAAACTCTTACTGGATTTAAGTTTATAGGAGAAAAAATAAGACAATTTGAAACAAAAGAACTTGATGGAGAATATATATTTGGATTTGAAGAGAGCTATGGTTATCTTATAGGAACACATGCAAGAGACAAAGATGCAGTTGTAACAACTATGATAATAGCTGAAATGGCAGCATTTTATGCTGCTAAAGGAAGTAGTATAGCAAAAGAGCTTAAAAAACTTTATGAAAAATTTGGTTGGTATAAAGAAGGAATAAAAGCTATAACTATGAGTGGTAAAGAAGGAGCTGAAAAAATAACGTCTATAATGACTAAGTTAAGAGAAAATACTCCAACTGAAATAAATGGTAAAAAAGTAGTTATATTAAGAGATTTTGATAAACAAATTGAAATAAATAAAAAAGAGAAAACAGAAAAAGCTTTAGAACTTCCAAAATCAAATGTATTACAACTAGTATTAGAAGATAATACATATATTACAGCTAGACCATCGGGTACAGAACCTAAAATAAAATATTATTTTGGAGTAAATGCAGCTAGTGAAGAAGAAGTTAATAAAAAAATGGAAAAAGTAATGAATTCTTTTTTAGAATTATTAGATTAATATTTACTATAAATAAAAAAAGAGACTAAAAAACTGAAAATGCACCCCAAAATGAAGATACAAATGTTTTATATTGTGTCTACTTTTGGAGTGCATTACTATTTAGACTCTTTTTTTTGATTAAAAATTTTTTAAAATATTTCTAGCTAAAACAATTCCATTTACAGAAGCTTGCATAAGACCTCGTGTAATACCAGCTCCATCTCCGCCTAAATATAGATTATTTATAGAAATACTTTCAAAATTTTCTTTTACTTTTACAATATTTGAATAAAATTTTACTTCTACACCATAAAGTAATGTTTCATCACTTGCAATACCAGGGGTTACTTTGTCAAGTGCATATATCATTTCAATAAGATCTACTAATATTCTATGAGGCAATACTAAACTAAGATCCCCGGGTATAGCATCTTTTAGTGTAGGAATAATATTATTTCGATATAATCTATGTTCATAAGTTCTTCTACCTCGTATAAGATCTCCAAATCTTTGAACAAGAATTTTATTTTCAGTAAGCATATTAGCTAGTTTTGCAATATGTTTACCATATTCTATAGGCGATTTAAATGGCTCTGTAAAATTCTTTGAGACTAATAAAGCAAAATTAGTATTATTACTTTTAAGCTCTTTATAACTATGACCATTGACTACAGCTAATTTATCATCATAATATTCAGAAGAAACAAATCCCCCAGGATTTGAGCAGAAAGTTCTTACTTTATCATCAAAAGTTTTAGTATAGTGTATCATTTTTGCTTCGTAAAAATTTTCATTTATTTCTTTCATGATTTCATTTCTACATTCAACTCTTACACCAATATCAACAGTTCCAGGTTTTGTATTTATATTATGAGATTTACAAATATCCATTAACCAGTTTGAACCCTCTCTACCGACAGTAGCAACTGTATATTTTCCATAAATATTTTCTTCTTTTGTTTTTATACCAATTACATTATTATTATCAATAATAAGATCTTCAACCATAGTATTAAATTTTACAGTTACATTATTATCGATTAGATGTTCATATAATTTAGCATATAGTTCTTGAGCTTTTTCAGTACCAAGATGCCTTACAGGGCAATGTACAAGTTTTAAATTAGCTTTAATAGACTTTTTTCTTATTTTTTTCATAGCTTTATTTTCAACTTCTCCATGTATATCTTTTGAAGCGTTAAATTTTAAATAAATATTATCTACATATTTTATAAGTTCTTGAGTTTTTTCTACTCCAATATATTCAGGTAACTTTCCACCAACTTCATGAGATAATGAAAGTTTTCCATCAGAATAAGCTCCAGCTCCAGCCCATCCAGTAGTTATAGAACAAGGGCTACAGTATACACATGTTCCACCGTTATAATGTTTTGGACATTTTCTTTTGTAAATATTTTTTCCTTTTTCAATAATTAAAATACTTAAATCTTTTTTTTCTTTTACTAGTTCGTAAGCTGTAAATATTCCTGCAGGTCCCCCACCAATGATAATAACATCGTAATTCATGAAATCTCCTCCTTAAATAAAAAACCTGAGATATAGCTATAGCTATACCTCAGGTTATATTAATCTATATAATTTTGTATATAGTTGTTGTGATATTTTTTTTTGAAAAACATTATTTTTTTTAAAAAAAATAAAAATATTCATAACATCACCTATTATTATTTTTCACACCAAAAAATATTATAACAAAATTATAAATAATATGCAATAAAAAATAAAAAAACTGTTGAAAATTATTTCAACAGTTTTTAAGTTTATTAAAATTATTTTTTAATAAATTATAATGCAGCTTTAGCAGCTTCAACTAAGCTAGTGAATTCAGCAGGGTTGTTTAAAGCTAAGTCAGCTAATACTTTTCTATCTAATTCGATACCAGCTAATTTTAATCCATTCATGAATCTACTATATGATAATCCATTTGCTCTAGCTCCAGCATTTATTCTGATTATCCATAATTTTCTCATTTCTCTTTTCTTAACTTTTCTATCTCTAGTAGCATAAGCAGCTGCTCTCATAGTAGCTTGTTTAGCTTGTTTTACAGCTGTACCACTAGCACCTCTAAAACCTTTAGCTTGTTTTAAGATTTTTTTATGTCTTCTTCTTCTAACGATACCAGTCTTTACTCTCATTGACTAAATCCTCCTTATACAAAAATTTGATTTACAGGAATTATCTTCCTTCTTTAGATGGTAATAATTTTGATAATTTTCTTGCAGCTGCTTCAGGAACTACCATATCTTTTCCTAGATTATTTTTTCTTTTTTTATCTTTTTTAGTTAATATGTGACTTTTTCCTGAATGTTTTACAACGAATTTTCCTGTTCCAGTAACTTTAACTCTTTTTTTTGCTCCTCTGTGAGTTTTCATTTTAGGCATAAATATTTCCTCCTTCCAGAATTCTGCTATATACTAAATTTATTGCTTTTTAGGTGATAGCATTAAAAATTTTTGAGCTTCATTATATTTTTTATCTACAACTGCTTTATCAGCAAATATTTCAGCAACTTGGTCAAGTAAATTAATACCAATTTCAGAATGCATTCTTTCTCTACCGAAAAGCATTAAGCTAACTTTTACTTTGTATTCTTTTTCTAAAAATTTAGATATTTTAGATACTTTAGTATCAAAATCATGTTTGTCAATTCTTGATTTAAATTTAATTTCTTTTACAACAACAACTTTTTGATTTTTTTTAGCTTCTTTAGCTTTTTTTTCTTTGTCATATTTAAATTTTCCGTAATCCATTATTTTACAAACAATTGGATTAGCATTTGGAGCTACTTCAACTAAATCAAGTTTTTTTTCTGATGCTAAATCAAGTGCATCATTTAATTTCATTACTCCTAATTGTTCACCATTATCACCGATAACCATTACTTCTTTTGCTCGAATTTTGTCATTAATTCGCGTCTTTTGAGAAATAAAAAACACCTCCTAAAAAAATAACAGGGTATATAAATACCCTGTCTCTCTTAATAGTTATTTATTATATATATAAATAAACCTATAAATTACATTAACTATTAAATGACCTTATGTAAGCCTTTAGCCCGTAAGGTGAGAAACACAGGTTTCTTCTTTACAAAATATATTTGATTTTAAAATACAATATATTATATCACATAAAAAATATTTGTCAAATATTTTTTTTGGCGCACCCAAGAGGAGTTGAACCCCTAACCCCTTGATCCGTAGTCAAGTGCTCTATCCAATTGAGCTATGGGTGCACATAAAAAAATAAAGTGGATTATCCACTTTTTAATCATCTGGCGGAGAAAGAGGGATTCGAACCCTCGATACCCGGAGGTATACACCCTTAGCAGGGGTGCGCATTCGGCCAGCTCTGCCATTTCTCCATATTAAACTTGAGTGGCGGAGGAACTGGGACTCGAACCCAGATAGCTTGCGCCTTACCGGTTTTCAAGACCGGCCCCTTAGCCAATTCGGACATTCCTCCACGCTTTCGACGAAAATAATTCTATCATAAGATAAAGAGGATGTCAATAAAAAAAATAAAAAAAGTTTTTAAAAAATCAGTAAATATTGATTTTATTATATTTATTAATATAATTTTTTTTCGATAGCTTCTCTAGTTTTTTTTGTGTTACGAATAGCTTTATCTTTATTAATTCTAACAACTTGTGTATATATAAGATCAATAACAAAAAGTTGAGCAATCTTAGTTCCAACTCCTCCAACTTGTAAAGGTCCTTCTTTTGAACCATTTAATAGTGTAATGTCAGCATGTTTTGTAATAGGTGATTTTGCATGATGAGTAATGCATATGGTTTTTGCACCAACACTTCTAGCAATTTCAAGTCCTTTTACAGTTTCCAATGAACTTCCTGAATGAGATATCCCGATAACAACATCATTAGGATTAAGAAGAGAAGCTGCCATGGCCATAAAATGATTATCAGTATAAGCATCACAATTTATAGAAAGTCTCATAAATTTATATTTAGACTCCATTGCAGTAGTTCCGGAGAATCCCACTCCAAAAAAATAAACCCTTTCGGCTCTTGATACAAGTTCAGCAGATTTTTCTAAACTAGTATAGTCTAAAAGTGAGAGTGTTTCTTTTAATGCTTTATCATTAACTGTATAAAATTTTTTAGCTATAATTTCTAATGAATCAGTTTCTTCAATAGGCGTATTTATTGATAAATTTGTTGGTGTTTGTTTATTCATTGATAATTCTTGAGCTAAAGCCATTTTAAATCCTTGAAATCCTTTAAAGCCTAATTTTCTACAAAATCTTATAATAGTAGCTTCACCTACTTCAGCTAGATCTGCAAGGTCTGTAATAGAGCTATAAATTATTTTTTCTGTGTTATTAATTACAAGCTTTGCTACTTTTTTTTCAGATTTTGTAAATTCATAATCAAGACTAGTAATCATAGGTATTAGTCTACCGATATCTATATTATTTTGCATAAAATTTCCTCCTGAAATTTACAATTAAAATTATTTTTCTCTTTATAATTATATTTTTTTTGATAGAAATAGTCAATAAAAAAGAAATTTCTTAGTATAATTATTTATAAAAAATTTTATTAAATATCAAAAAAATATTTAAAATATATATAAATAAAAAATATCTAGATAAAATTAATTATCTAGATATTAAAAAATTAATTATTTTCTTCTATATATTTTTTAATTTTTTTAAAAAGATTATTAAAATCTTGTATTGTCAAAAGTCCAAGACATCCAAATCTTAATATTTTTCCATTATATTTTCCTTGACCACCAGCAATTGTTATATTATATTCATTATCAATATAATCTCTTAATTTAGTTAAATCTAAATTATCTTCTCTATAAACTGTAACAAGAGTATTTCCTCTAGCTTCAGGATTTTTTACAAATAGTTTAAATCCAAGTTTTTGAACTTCATCTTCTACATATTTTCTAAGTTTTGTATGTTTGATTTGTATATTTTCAATACCTTCTTTTAATAATAAATCACAAGCTACTTCAGCAGCACGAATAATAGGTATTGCAGGAGTCCAAGGCGTTTCTTTTTTTTCATTATAATATTTTATAGTAACTTTTAAATCAAAATAAAACTTTGGTAAATCGGATTTATAAAGAGCTTTTTTAGCTTTATCACTGATAGATACAAATGCTATTCCTGGTGGTAATAAAAATCCTTTTTGACTTCCAGCTACTGCACAATCTACATTCCATTCATCAAATCTAAACTCGTTAACTATCATACCACTAATTACATCTACTATTAATAAAATATCGCTATTTTTAGTTAATTCACCGATAGCTTTTATATTATTTAATACACCTGTAGATGTTTCACTATGAGTTACAAAAATTCCTTTTAGATCATTATTTTCAGAGATTACTTTTTTAATATCATTTATATTATAAGTTTCTCCCCAATTATATTCTAATTCAATTACATTTAATCCATAAACTTTGCATATTTGTACAAATCTTTTACCAAAATTACCTACATTTACAATAGCAACTTTTTCACCTTTAGAAAAAAGATTTACAACAGCGGTTTCCATAACACCTGTACCAGAACAAGTCATAGTATATACATCATTTTGTGTAAAAAATATTTTTTTTAGTTTTTCATTTAAATTTTCCATAATTTTATGAAAATCATCAAATCTATGATGAATCATATCTTGACCAAGTATATTTTGTACTTCAGTTGGAATATTAGTAGGACCTGGAGTCATAAGAAGTTTAGACATTTTTTATTCACCTCATTTAAATTTTTAATTATTAATGATACTATATTTTTTCAAAATTTTCAATGTTTTTATAAAAAAATAGTACAAAAATATCATTTTTTTAATACAGAATAATTGTAAATACATTTTTTTAAAATGTTTATAGCATCTAAAATTTTTTCTTTTTCAATTGAAGAATAGCTAACTCTTATATAATTTGAGAAAATATATTTATGATGAAAAATATTTCCTGGAATTATAGCTAAATTATGTTTTAAGCATATTTCATAAAGTTTCTTACTATCCATCCAATTAGGAAGTTTTATCCAAAAATAAAAACCCCCTTCAGAATTGTTTAAAATTTCTATTTGTTCTATTTGTTCTAGATTTTCTTTAAAAAATTTATATTTTTTTTCATAAAATATTTTTAATGAGTTTTTATAACGTTCAAAATCAATTTTTTTAAGAAATTTATAAAAAAATTTTTGGATAAATATAGAAGGAGAAGTTTCTATATTTAATGTGTTAATATTATTTGGAATAGTTACATAAGATAATCTTATGCCAGGTAAAAAAATTTTTGAAAAACTAAATAGATAAAAAACGTTAGTGTTATTAAAATCAAAACTTTTTAAAGTATTTAATTTTTTATTAAATGATATATCAGAAAGTACATCGTCTTCTATAATATAAAATTTATATTTTTTAGCTAAATTAATTAGTTCTTTTTTTTTGGTATCAGTAGTTATTATATTAGTAGGATTGTTAAAATTTGGAATAGTATAAAGAAATTTTATTTTTTCTTGTTTAAGCAATGATTTAAATTTTTCGATATTTATACCATTTTTTTCAAGTGAAATAGATATTATTTGTATGTTATATTTTTTAAATATAGATAATGCATTTGGATTAGTGTATCCTTCAACTACTATTTTATCTCCAGGTTTTAATAATTTTTTACAAATAATATCAAGTGCATGAGTACTACTAGAAAGAATTTTAATTTTATCAATATTATTTATTCTATGTTTTGAATAAAATTTTTCGACTATAAGTTTTTTTAGAGTTTTGTCACCGTCAATTTCACTATAAAAAAACATATCTATACCATATTTATTAAATGAATCATTTATTGAATTTTTTAAAATATGAAGTTTAAAAAATGAGCGATCAGGATAACTATTAGCAAGGTCATAATATCTTTTAATATTTTTATTAAAATTCATATTTACTATATCAATTTCTACATTTTTATCAATATTTTCAAATTCATTACTTACATAACAGCCACTACCAGTAATTTTATAAATATAATTTTTTTCTTCTAATAAATCATATGCTTTCATAACAGTAGCAGGATTTACATTTAACTGTTTTGCTAAAGTTCTAATAGATAAAAGTTTTGAATTAGATTTTAGTTCTCCGTTTTCAATTCTTTTTTTAATTTCATCAAATATTTGAACATATAATTTTTTATTATTTTTTAAATTAATTTTTATATTCAATTTAATTCTCCTTTTCTTTATTTTATAGTTAAGCAATGGTTTCTAAAAATTAAATTGTACTAGTACAATCGTAAAGTTTTTTAATTGACTTTTTATATATTTATAATACAATTATATAAAATTGTATTATAAAATTTCAAGGGGGAATTAATATGAATAATAGATATGAATTAAATAAAAATTTAGCACAAATGCTAAAAGGCGGAGTAATAATGGATGTTACTAATGCAGAACAAGCGAAAATAGCAGAAGAAGCAGGAGCTTGTGCTGTAATGGCATTAGAAAGAGTACCAGCAGATATTAGAGCAGCCGGAGGAGTAGCTAGAATGTCAGATCCTAAAATGATAAAAGAGATACAAGAAGCAGTATCAATACCAGTAATGGCAAAAGTAAGGATAGGTCATTTTGTAGAAGCTCAAATATTAGAGGCGTTAGAAATAGATTATATTGATGAAAGTGAAGTTTTAACTCCAGCTGATGATAAATATCATATAGATAAAACAAAATTTAGTGTGCCATTTGTATGTGGGGCAAAAAATTTATCAGAAGCACTTAGAAGGATAGCAGAAGGTGCTTCAATGATTAGAACAAAAGGAGAACCAGGAACAGGTGATGTAGTAGAAGCAGTAAAACATATGAGAGCAATGAATAGTGAAATGAGTAGAATAAAATCATTAAATGAAGATGAATTATATAATGCAGCAAAAGAACTTCAAGTTCCATTAGAATTATTAAAATATGTACATAAACATGGTAAATTACCAGTAGTAAATTTTGCGGCAGGAGGAGTAGCGACTCCAGCCGATGCGGCTCTTATGATGCAGCTTGGTTGTGATGGAGTTTTTGTTGGTTCTGGAATATTTAAATCAGGAGATCCAAGAAAAAGAGCACAAGCAATAGTAAAAGCAGTTACACATTATAATGATCCAAAAGTTTTAGCAGAAATATCAGAAGATTTAGGAGAAGCAATGGTAGGAATAGGAATTCATACTCTTAGTGAAGATGAAAAAATGGCTAAAAGAGGGTGGTAGTATGAAGATAGGAGTATTAGCACTCCAAGGAGCTTTTATTGAGCATATAAATATTTTAAGAAATTTAAATGTAGAAGCTATAGAAATAAGAAAAAAAGAAAAATTAAATGAAATAGATGGACTTATAATTCCTGGAGGAGAAAGTACAGCTATTGGAAAACTTTTAGTAGATTTAAATATAAAAGATAGTTTGATAGAAAAAATAAAAGAAGGTTTACCAATATTTGGAACATGTGCAGGACTTATATTACTTGCAAAAAAAATTGTGAATGATGATAAAATTCATTTAGGAGTAATGGATATAGTAGTAAGAAGAAATGCATATGGAAGACAATTAGGAAGTTTTTATACAGAAGAATATGTAAAAAATATAGGCGAAAAAATTAAAATGACTTTTATAAGAGCACCATATATTGAAGCTGTTGAAAATAATGTAGAAGTTTTATCACAAGTAAATGGACATATAGTGGCAGCAAAGCAAAATAATATTTTAGTTACTTCATTTCATCCAGAACTTACAGATGATAATAGGGTTCATAAATATTTTATAAAAATAGTAAAAGAAAATAAAAAATAAATTAGTGTAAAAAAAATGACAAAAAAGCTGTTGAAATTTTTTCAACAGCTTTTTTATTTAAATTATTTATTAGCTTCTTGTTTTGAAATGATGTCATTTATTTCTGCAATTATTGCATCAGCGTTTAATCCATGAGAAGAAATTCCTTCTCCTAAACTTTCTCCAGATGCAACCATACATCCGATACAACCAAGACCATATCTTTGGAATACTTGAGCAATTACAGGGTATTTTTGAACAGCTTCTAATATATTACTATCTTTAGTTACCATTATTAAATCCTCCTTATTATTATTATAAAAAATTATAACATATTTTTATTTGCAGGTCAATATTTTGATTATCAAATTATACAGAAACTTTTAATAAATCATGAATACGTACAAGCCCAACAAGTTTTTTATTGTTAAGTACTGGGAGTACAGAAATTTGACTTTCTCTATTTTCCATAAGTTCTAAAGCTTTTATAGCCATATCATTTTCAGTTATATAAGTAAAATTTTTTGTCATGATATCATTTGCGATATAGTTAAAAAAATTCTCTTTATTTTTTAATGCTCTACGTATATCGCCTTCGGTTATAATACCAACCATAATATCATTTTCTACTACACATACAGCTCCAAGATTTTTATTTGTCATCTCAATAATAATTTTATCAATAGGAGCATTAGAGTTAACAATTGCTAAATTATTAGATTTATGCATTACATCATTTACTTTTAATAATAATCTTTTTCCAAGAGCTCCTCCAGGATGATAAATAGCAAAGTGTTCTGGCTTAAAATTACGCAATTTAATAAGAGTAGCAGCTAAAGCATCACCCATAACTAAAGTAGCAGTAGTAGAAGAAGTAGGAGCTAAATTAATAGGACAAGCTTCTGTTTCAACGCCAATATTAAGTATACAATTGGCTTCTTTTGCTAAAATGGACTTCTTATTGCCAGTAAGAGCAATAAGAGTAGCACCTATTTTTTTGATTGAAGGAATAATTGAAATTACTTCATCGCTATTTCCACTATTTGAAATAGCTAGTACAATATCATCTTTACTTATCATTCCAAGGTCACCATGTATTCCTTCGGCAGCATTCATAAATACTGCTAAAGTTCCAGTAGAAGCAAAAGTAGCAGCAATTTTTTTACCGATAATTCCAGATTTTCCTATACCAGTTACAACAACTTTTCCTTTAGAATTAAGAATTAAATTTATTGCTTTTTCAAATGAATTATCTAATTTATTTTTTACTTTGTTTAATTCATTAATTTCAATTTCAAAAATCTCTTTTGCAAATTTGAGTATATCCATGTTTAATCCTCCTAATTTTTAATTGTATATATAGATTATTGATTACTTTTATAAATATAGTATTATTCTACATAAAATAATACTATATTTAATAAAAATAATCTAGTGCAAAGAAAAATAAAATTATGATATAATAAGAAATAAAAATTAAGTGGGAGGTTTTTATGAAGAAATATTTTGAAGGCAATACATACACAACACCAGTTAATAAAAAAAGATTTTTGCTAGATAGATTAGTATTTAATACAAGAGTAGCTTTTTTTTGGAAATATAGTAAAATAGTTTTAAATTGTAGAAAGTTAGCATTAAAAGGAATTTACAATACAGAAAATTGGGCAAAAACTTCTTATGATATATTTCAATTAATAGAAGGGTCTGGAGGAAGGTTTGAGATATCAGGATTAGAAAATTTAGCAAAATTGGATAAACCAGTAGTATTTATAAGTAATCATATGAGTACGTTAGAAACTATGGTTTTTCCATCAATTATAGCACCTTATTTAGAATGTACTTTTGTTGTAAAGGATACTCTTTTAACATATCCTTTTTTTGGACCAGTAATGAAAGCTAGAGATCCTATAGCAGTAAGTAGAGAAAATTCAAGAGAAGATTTAATAAAAGTAATAAATGAAGGTGTAAAAAAATTAAAAAATGGTATATCAGTAATAATATTTCCCCAAAGTACAAGAACAGTAGAATTTGATCCTAAAAAATTTAATTCATTAGGAATAAAATTAGGAAAAAAAGCAAATGTAGATGTAGTACCTATAGCAATAAAAACTGATTTTTGGGGAAATGGGAAATATATTAAAGATTTTGGGAAAATAGATAGAAGTAAAAAAATATATATTAAATTTGGAAAAAAAATTTCTATAGAGGGGAATGGAAAAAAAGAGCATAATCAAATAATAGAATTTATAGAAAAAAATTTAAAAATATGGAGTGAAGAGTAATGATATTAGGGCTTACAGGTGGTATAGCTTGTGGCAAATCTGAAGTAAGTAAAATTTTTATGGAGTTGGGATTAGTTGTAATTGATGCTGATAAAATTTCTCGTGATGTTTCTAAAAAAAAAGAAGTAATCAAAGAGATTGAAAAGGAATTTGGTAGTAAAGTAATAAAAAATGATGAAGTAAATAGAGAAGTTTTAGGAAAACTTATATTTGATAATAAAGAATTAAGAGAAAAATTAAATGGAATAATGCATCCCAAAATTATTAATGAAATAAAAAATCAAATAAAATTAAACAATGATAAAAAAAATCTTATATTAGATATTCCACTTTTATTTGAAGTTAAATTAGAATATTTATGTGATAAAACTTTGCTTATAATATCAAATAAAGAGTTACAAATAGATAGATTAATGAAAAGAGATAATATTTCTAGAGAATATGCAATAAAAAAAATAGAATCACAAATGAGTTTAGAAGAAAAGAAAGAATTAGCTGATTTTATTATAGATAATAGTATTAGTAGAGAGGAATTAAAAGAAAAAATAATATTATTTTATAATAAATATTTAAAAAAAAATCCGTAGATTCAAACTACGGATTTTTTTATTAAACTAAATTAAGAATAAAGTTAAAAATCAAGGTATAATTTCCCAATATTGATATTAGCTATTTTTTTATTTTTATATTTTTCACTTATACTTGTAATAGCAGACTTTAAAGGTTTTGAAGATATTCCATATTCAATTGATTGATAAGCTTCGATAAAAGCTGATAATTCATCACAAATTTTTACAATTTCACCATCAATAGCATTATAATTATCATCATTATATTTTTCTTGTATTTCATCAGTAGAAACAGTTTGCCATTTATTATCAATAAAAACACGACTTTCAAATTCATTTTCAGAGAAAAGTTTAATTTCATCTAAGCCATAATCGATAAATGGATATAATTCTTCTTCGGCTATCTCATTTTCAATATTTTTTATTATATCTGGGAGTTCTAAAGTGGCTCTTTTTACAGGTGAAATTATATCACGAGTAACAGATTCCATTAAATCATGAAAAAGTGCTGTAAAAAAATTATTTCTTATTCTACTTTGTGAAGCATTTAAAGATGTAGAAATAATAAATGTAAGGGATGCTACATACATACTATGACCAAGGACAGATGTTCTAGGAACTCTAGGCGATTGATTCCATCTTTCTTGATACCTTAAATATTGAATTATTTTAATAAGTTCTTCAAAATTTTTGTTTTGAGTGAGAAATTTATATGAAGCCAAATTTTTAAATCTTGTTAAATCATTAAAAATTTTATTTAAAATAGGATCAACTCTATCATCTAAATTTTGTTTTTTTAATATTTCTAATTCTATTTTTGTAGAATATTTATGAGCTAATTTTAAAATTTTTAAAGTAAGATTATTAATAGGTTCATCAAGTATGTAGTTTTGAAATTTTTCAAAAAGATTTTTATCTAAATATACTTCGTATTGTGCTGTTGCCCATTTATTAAGTTCTTTATATGCAGTAGGATTTTTAAGTTTAATTCGTTTAGCAACAGGTGATTTTATATCTGATAAAGAGATTTTTTTTAATAAATCAAAAAAACCTGATTCAATAAGCTGGTTCCAATCAATAATATTTCCTTGTTCTTCTTCATATTTACCTAAAAAATATGCTATCATCATTTTAAGTGCATGTCTATCCATTTCTGTAAATTCAATTGGTCTAATAAAATCATTCCATCTATTCAAAGAAAAACCTTCAAATAATTTTAGTAAAAAACCTTTATTTAACATAGCTCACCTCTTTTATAATTTTTATACTTTTTAATATTTTACTAAAAAAGATGAAAAAATCCTTTAAATAAAATAAAAAGAGGAAGTAACTGGGGATTACATTCCTCTTTTTATTTCATGGTTTTTGTTTAGGGAGTCACACAACCAATAATGTGGACAAATTATATATCGACTTTATTTTTACTAATCTTTAATATTTTTTATAAAAAAATATTAAAATTGTCGAATTTAAATAGGGTCATATATCAATAGAAAAATTTATATAAATAAAAATTAAAAAATTGAATTTGAAAAAAATACTATTAAATGATAAAATATCTTAAAAAATAGGAGGTATTATTTATTATGAAAAGAAGCTTGTCTGGTATACAACCAAGTGGTATTTTACATATAGGAAATTATTTTGGAGCAATAAAGCAATTTGTGGATAATCAACATGATAATGAAGGGTTTTATTTTATAGTAGATTATCATGCATTAACATCACTTCAAAATGCAGAACAACTTAGAAAAAATGCATATGATGCTGTTTTAGATTTTTTAGCATTAGGGCTTGATCCAGAAAAATCGACTATTTATTTGCAATCAGATGTACCTGAGTGTACAGAGCTTGCTTGGATATTATCAAATGTAAGTCCTATGGGACTTTTGGAAAGAGCTCATTCATATAAAGATAAGATAGCAAAAGGAATATCTCCAAATGTAGGACTATTTACTTATCCTATACTTATGGCAGCAGATATTTTACTTTATGATGCAGATATAGTACCAGTGGGAAAAGATCAAAAACAACATCTTGAAATGACTAGAAATATAGCAATAAAATTTAATCAAACTTTTGGAGAAGTATTTAAACTTCCTGAACCTCAAATAATAGAAAGTTTGGCAGTAGTGCCTGGAACTGATGGACAAAAAATGAGTAAATCTTATGGAAATACTATACAAATGTTTGCATCTAAAAAAGAATTAAAAAAACAAGTAATGGGAATAGTAACAGATTCAACACCTTTAGAAGAGCCTAAAAATCCCGATAATAATATAACAAAATTATATGAATTATTTGCTACAAAAGAAGAAGTAGAAGAAATGAAAAATAAATTTTTAACTGGTGGATATGGTTATGGACATGCTAAAAATGAATTATTAGCAAAAATATTAGAATATTTTGGAGAAGCAAGAGCCAAAAGAGAAGAATTAATTAAAAATCCGGAATATGTACAAAAAGTGTTAAAGCAAGGAGCAGAAAAAGCAAGAGATATAGCTAGTAAAAAAATGATAGAAATAAAAAAATCTGTAGGATTATCCGGAAATATATATTAGAAAGAAATTTAATCCATAAAAGCAACTTATGTTTTTATGGGTTTTTATTTTAAAATTATATTTAATATGGTATATTTATAATAGTAGAAAATAATTATTTGATAAAATAAAAATAAGAGGGGGAAACATGGCAAAATTAACAAAAGAAGAAAAAAGCTGGGTAATATATGACGTAGCAAATTCAGCGTTTACACTTATTTTAATAACTACTATTATGCCTATATTTTTTAAAGATTTTGTATCAAAAGGTATCGATAGTGCTATATCTACAGCAAATTGGGGATACGCGAATTCTTTTGCTTCTTTAATCTTAGCTTTAATAGCTCCTATTTTAGGTACTTTTGCTGACTATAAAGGATATAAAAAAAGATTTTTTTCAATATTTTTATTACTAGGATTATTAGCTACTTTACTTCTTATTAGTATTAATCAAGGAGAATGGATAAAGTGTATAATATTTTTTGTAATTGCAAGAGTTGGATGGGCTGGAGCGAATATATTTTATGATGCATTTCTTACTGATGTATCTAGAGAAGAAAATATGGCAAAAGTATCAGCTTATGGATTTAGTTGGGGATATATAGGTAGTGTTGTACCATTTATAATTACTATTATACTTGTAATAATATTAAAAAAAGATGGAGAGATAATTTCGCCAATAGCCTCAAAGCTTAGTTTTTTTATAGTATTTTTATGGTGGGGATTATTTTCTATACCAATGTTAAAAAATACAAAGCAAAATTATTATGTAAAAATAAATAAAAATGAAAATATTTTTACTCAAAGTTTTAAAAGGTTTTTTAAAACATTTAAAGAGATAAAACATTATAAAAATATTATGTTGTTTTTATTTGCATATTTCTTTTATATTGATGGAGTAAATACGATTATTAGTATGGCATCAGCATATGGAAGAGATGTAGGTCTTTCTGTAATATCTCTCATATTAGCTATACTCATGATACAGATAGTGGCATTTCCAGCAACGCTTTTATTTGGAAAATTATCAGACAAAATATCACAAAAAACTCTTATTTTTATTGCGATTTTAATATATATTATAATTACATTTTTAGCATTTAAATTGCCTAATTTTGAAAGTATTAATATAAAAATTAAATTGTTTTGGATATTAGCATTATTAGTTGCTCTTTCGCAAGGAGGAGTACAATCAATAAGTCGTTCAATATATGCGTCACTTATACCAAAGGAAAAATCTACAGAATTTTTTGGATTTTATAATATATTTGGGAAATTTGCTACGATTCTAGGTCCATTTTTAATGGGAATAGTAAGTACATATACAGGTAGTTCTAGATATGGAGTGCTTAGTATAATGTTTTTATTTTTAATAGGAATAGGATTTCTTTCATTTGTAAAAATAAATAAATAAATATAGCGCTTTTGAAATACACATATAAATTTTAGGTTAATTTATATGTGTATTTTTTTATTTTAAATTTTAATTATAAATTTTAAATTTTATCATCTAAAAATTTATAAAGTTAAGATTTTTTTATAAAATATAATATAACCTTAAAAAATAAAGGTTATAGAGTGTTTAAGTGAAACAAAATAACGAAAATTCGAACAAAAAATATTAAAAAATATTGACAAATATAAAAATAAATGGTATATAATTGGTATAGACCACTATATAATTATAAAAAGTTTTGGGAGTGAAAAAAATGTTTAAGAAGTTTTTTAAGAAAAAAGAAAATGTAGTAGAAGTATATTCTCCACTTGATGGAGAAGTAATTCAATTAGAAAAAGTTCCTGATGATGCTTTTTCTTCAAAAATAATTGGTGATGGCATTGCAATTATTCCAAATGGAGATACTATATATGCTCCATTTGATAGTGAAGACATTAGTATATTTGATACGAAACATGCTGTATCATTCCAAAAAGGTGATATAGAATTAATAGTGCATTTTGGAATTGATACTGTAAAATTAAATGGAGAAGGATTTAGTAAACTTGTATTAAAAGATGAAGGAAGTGTAAAAAAAGGAGAAAAACTAATAGCATATGATTTGAATTTTATTAAAAATAAGGCTAAATCAATAATTTCTCCCATAGTAGTTTCATCTATGGATGAAATAGATGAGATATTTGATATTAAATATGGAAAAGTGAATGCATTAGAACCAATATTTAAAATAAGATTAAAAAAGTAGAGCTTTATCAAAATAAAAAAGGAGTGAATTAAATGAAAGTATTTTCAAAATTTCAAGCATTAGGAAAAGCACTTATGATGCCAATAGCAGTTATGCCAATAGCGGCAATATTATTAAGACTTGGAGTACTATGGAATATGCCATTTGTTACATCAGCAGGTGGAGCAATATTTGAAAATTTACCAATTCTATTTGCAATAGGTGTGGCGATAGGATTAGCAAAAGATAATGCAGGAGCAGCAGGGCTTGCAGGAGTTGTAGGAAATTTTGTTATATTAAATGGAGCACAAGCAATCAATAAAAATATTAACATGGGAGTATTCTCTGGAATTATAGCTGGTCTTGTAGCTGCTTATATGTACAACAAATATCATAAAATTGAACTTCCAGAATTTTTAGGATTCTTTGGTGGAAGAAGATTTGTACCAATAATAACTTCATTAGCATGTATAGTTTTAGCAGCTGTTTTTGGATATGTTTGGCCTTCTATTCAAAATGGATTAGATACAGTAGCTAGATGGATGATGGGAACAGGATCAATAGGCTTATTCTCATTTGGAGTTTTAAATAGATTACTTATTCCTACAGGACTTCATCATATTATTAATTCTATGGCATGGTTTACTTTTGGAAGTTTCGATTATTTAAAAGATGGAGTACAAGTGGTAGCAAATGGAGATTTACATAGATTTTTTGCAGGAGATCCAAATGCTGGAATATTTATGACAGGATTTTTCCCAATAATGATGTTTGGTCTTCCAGCAGCAGCATTAGCAATGTATACAACTGCTAAAAAAGAAAATAAAAAAAGAGTAGCAGGAGTATTATTTAGTGTAGCATTTACTGCATTTTTAACAGGGGTTACAGAACCAATTGAATTTATGTTTATGTTTTTAGCGCCAGGTCTTTACTTAATTCATGCAATACTTACAGGAATATCGATGGCACTTACAGCAGCAATGGGAATACGTCATGGATTTGGTTTTTCAGCAGGAGCAATAGATTACTTTTTAAATATGAATCTAGCTACTAAAGGATGGTTATTAATACCTGTTGGTCTAGTATTTGGATTAGTTTATTATTTTATATTTGTATTTACTATAAAGGCATTTGATTTAGCTACTCCAGGTAGAGAAGATGATATGGAAGATATTGAAGAAGAAAGAGGTACTTCAAGTAATTTATCAAGAAAAGTATTAGAAGCTTTAGGTGGAAAAGAAAATTTAACTTCTGTAGATTCATGTATTACTAGACTTAGATTAGAAGTGAAAAATCAAGATATTATTAATGAAAATGAATTAAAAAGATTAGGAGCAAAAGGAGTATTGAAACCAAGTGCCACATCAGTTCAAGTAATATTTGGAGCAAAAGCTGAAATTATAGCTCAAGAGATAAGAAAAATGTAAGTTTAAAATTTTTTAAATAATTTCAGGGGATTAAATTTTAATCTCCTGAAACTTTAAAATTCTCTATAAAGTAAGTTGTTTTTTTATTTATAATTTTATATAAATAAAAATCTCTTTATGAATTTTCAACAGATTAAAACATTTACATTGAACCTTTAATAAAAATCTCTTATAATTTATAAATAAGAATTACTTAGGAGGAAGTAATAATGGGAATATTAACTAAAAATAGTGTAATACCACTTTATTATCAAATAATTGAAAATATAAAAAATGTAATAAGAGATGAAGAGTTGAAACCCGGAGATACTATTCCATCTGAAAGAGATTTGAGTAAAAAATATGGTGTTAGTAGAATGACTGTAAATAAAGCTATTTCTACACTTGTAGATGAAGGGATACTTTATAGAGAAAAAGGAAAAGGTACCTTTGTAGCAGAACCTAAAAAACAACAAGAACTTTTTTATCTTAAAAGTTTTACTGAAGAGATGAAAGAAAAAGGTTTTTCTACAAGTACAGAAATTTTAGAATTTAAAATAGAAAATGTTACATTTGAATTAAGAGAAAAATTAAAAATAGATTCTAAGATAGAAAGAATAATAAAAATAAAAAGAATAAGAAATGTAGAAAATGAACCATTTGCAATAGAAACCGCGTGGATTCCACTAAAATATTGTCCAGATCTCACAAAAGAAAAATTAGAAGGTGAATCACTATACTCAATATTAGAAAGAGAATATAAATTGAAACCGCTTTATGCAAGACAATCAATAAATCCTATTAAAGTAAAGAAAAAAGAAGCTAATTTATTAAAAATAAGATCAGGGGAATTAGCTCTGTTATTTAATAGAAAAACTTATATTGAAAATAATGAAATAATAGAATATACAGAAACTATTAATAGAACTGATAAATATAGTTATGAAGTAATCTTAAAACATAAATAGGAGAAAATATGAGTATAGATAGAAATAAAAAAACAATAAATATTGATAAAGCTAGTAGTCTTGAAATAGTTGAAATGATGAATGAAGAAGATAAAAAAATAGCTTTTGAAGTAGAAAAATCTAAAAATATCATTGCAAAAGCTATTAATGAAGTAACAGATATAATAAAAAATGGCGGAAGAATGGTATATATAGGAAGTGGAACAAGTGGTAAATTAGCTGTAATTGATGCATCAGAATGTCCTCCAACATTTGGTATAAATGATAATACTATAATTGCCTTGATATCTGGAGGAAGAGAAGCAATATCATACTGGAAAGAAGAAACAGAAGATAATAGAGAGTTAGCAATAAATGATTTGAGAGAGATAGGATTTTCAAATAGAGATGTATTAATTGCTGTATCTGCTAGTGGAAATACTCCATATGCTATTGAAGGAATAAAATTTGCTAATCAAATAGGTGCAAAAACATTATCAATATTTTGTAATAAAAATGGAAAAATGAAAGAAATATCTAATATTCCTATTTTAATTGATGTAGGACCTGAAGTAATAGCGGGCTCTACTAGATTAAAGGCGGGAACAGCTCAAAAAATGGTATTAAATATGCTCAGTACAGGTGTAATGATAAAACTTGGTTATGTATATAGTAATCTTATGATAAATGTAAAACCAATAAATAAAAAATTAAAAGAGCGTGTAGTAGATATGGTAAATATTGTTACTAATGAAGATAAAAATAAAATTAAAAAAATATTAGAAAGAAATGGATATAATGCTAAGGATGTCATAAAAGCATTGAAAAAAGGTGAATAAAATATGAAAGCTTTAATTAATGGAAATATCATTTTAAAAGATAAAATATTAGAGCAACACGTAATTATATTTAATAAAAAAATATTAGATATTTTAACTTTTAATGATTATAAACAAAAATATAAAAATATAGAAGAAATAGATGTACATGGTAAATATATATCAGCAGGATTTATAGATATTCATATACATGGTGCTAATAATAGTGATGTAATGGATGGTACAAGAGAATCACTTGAAAATATTGCAAAAACAATTGCTAAAAATGGTGTAACTGGATTTTTAGCTACTACAATGACTATGTCTAGAGAAGATATATTAAAAGCACTTAAAAATATAAAAAATAATATAGATATAGATAGTGGTGCAAAAATACTTGGTACACATCTTGAAGGCCCGTTTATTAACGAAAAATATAAAGGTGCTCAATCTAGTGATTATATATTAAATCCTGAATATAAACTTATTGAAAATTATACAGATATAATAAAAATAATTACATATGCACCTGAAAAAGATAAAAATTTTGAATTCACACATAAAATGTGTAATTGTCATAAAGATATTACTTTATCTATAGGGCATAGTAATGCTACATATAATATAGCAATGGAAGCAATACAAAAAGGTGCTAGACACATAACGCATTTATTTAATGCTATGACAGGACTACATCATAGAAATCCTGGAATTGTAGGAGCTGCATTTAATAGTGATGTTAGTTGCGAAATTATTGCTGATAATATACATATAAACCCTGCAAATTATCATATAGTTTTCAAACAAAAATCAAAAGATAAAATAGTATTAATAACGGATTCTATGAGAGCAGCTTGTCTAAAAAGTGGAAAATATGATCTTGGAGGACAAGATGTATATGTAGATGAAAAAGCTGCAAGACTTGAAGATGGTACTTTAGCTGGAAGCATACTTAGATTAAATAATGCAGTAAAAAATATTCATGATGAAATAGATATATCACTTGTGGATTTAATAAATTTAGTTACTTTAAATCCGGCAAAAATAATAGGAGTAGATAATATAAAAGGAAGTATAAAAAAAGATAAATATAGTGATTTTGCTATATTTGATAAAGAATTCAACGTTGATATGACTATTGTAGAAGGGAAAATAGTATACAATAAAGGTAAAAAATAAAAATTAATAAATTTATTATTGTTTTGAATAACTTATAATTTCATTTTTAATAGTTAAAAAAACTTTAATAAAAATCAGGAGGAAGAAATGAGATTAATAATTTCAGATAGAATGAGTGAATGGGCAGCATTATATGTGGCTAAAAAAATAAAAAAAGCAACCAAAAAAGAACAAAAATTTGTATTAGGTCTACCTACAGGAGGAACACCTCTTAAAATGTATGAAAATTTAATAAAATTATATAAGGAAGGATTAATTTCATTTAAAAATGTATATACATTTAATATGGATGAATATGTAGGTATACCAGAGGAACATCCAGAAAGTTATCATACATTTATGTATAAAAACTTTTTTAATCATATAGATATACCAAAAGAAAATATTCATATTTTAAATGGAAATGCCCCTGATTTAATAAAAGAGTGTGAAGAATATGAAGAAAAAATGAAAAAATTGGGAGGAATAGACCTATTCATAGGTGGAGTTGGTTCTGATGGCCATATAGCATTTAATGAACCTGGTTCATCATTATCTTCAAGAACAAGAATAAAAACTTTAAATAAAGATACTCAAATAGCAAACTCAAGATTTTTTGATAATGATATAGATAAAGTACCAAAAACAGCTCTTACAGTAGGAGTAGGAACTATACTTGATTCAAAAGAAGTACTTATATTAGTAAGTGGATATAATAAAGCATTGGCACTTCAACAAGGAGTAGAAGGAAGTGTAAATCATATGTGGACAATTACAGCACTTCAAACTCATAAAACAGCTATAATTGTATGTGATGAAGATGCAACAGCTGAATTAAAAGTAAAAACAGTAAAATATTTTAAAGAACTTGAAGAAGAAAATCTTGATATAGAAAAATTTAAAAGTGTAGTACAAAATATTTAAAATTTATTAACAACCCTAAAAATAAACAGATACCTACCTAATTAATCCTATTTATAGAAATAGGAAGTAAAATCCGTCGATAAATTTCGGCGGATTTTTTATTATAATTTTTATTTTTTACAAATATTTTACATTAACTTTATAACTGATTTACATCTTTACTATACAATACTATTGTAGCTTGAGAGGGAATTAAAAAATTAAAGAAATTGAAATCTTAAGTTAAAAAATAAATTTATTAAAAAAACTCAGGAGGGAATTTTATGAAAAAAATATTAGCTTTAGTAATGGCAGTAGTAGTACTTTCAACAAGTGCTTATGCAGGATTATTTTTTAGCAAAAAACAAGATAAAAACAGATTATCAGGGGAAATAGTAATAGATGGATCATCAACTGTTTATCCAATAACAGAAGCAATGGCCGAAGAATTTAGAGCAGAAAATAGAGATGTAAGAATATCTGTTGGAGTATCTGGTTCTGGAGGTGGATTTAAAAAATTTACAGTAGGAACTACTGATATTAGTGATGCATCTAGACCAATAAAAAATAAAGAAGTAAAAATAGCAAAAGAAAATGGAATAGAATATGAAGAAATAGCAGTAGCATATGATGGATTATCAGTGTTAGTAAATAAAGATAATAATTTTGTTGATTATTTAACAGTAGAAGAATTAAAAAAAATTTGGAAATCAGGAAGTAATGTAAAGTATTGGTCAGATGTAAGAGAAGGATGGCCAAAAGAAGAAATTAAATTATATGGTCCAGGACCTGATTCAGGAACATTTGATTATTTTACAGAAGAAATAAATGGTGAAAGTGGAAATATTAGAAGTGATTATACACCAAGTGAAGATGATAATGTATTAGTACAAGGAATAGTTGGAGAAAAAAATTCTTTAGGATTTTTCGGATTTGCTTATTACTATGAAAATAAAGATAAAATGAAAGTAGTCCCTATTGATAGTGGAAAAGGTGCAGTAGAACCAAATCATGAGACTATAATGTCAAAAGAATACTCGCCGCTTTCAAGACCTTTATTTATATATATAAATAAAAAAGCATTATCAGAAAAACCACAAGTAAAAGCTTTTGTAAAATTTTATTTAGAAAATGCTATGGATATAGTTCCTGAAACAGGATATGTGACATTGCCACAAGAAAAATATGATGAGCAATTATCTAAATTAGGATTAAAATAAAGCTATAATTTTTCCCTAAAATACATATATATTTTAGGGAAACCCCATTTTTTGTATTTTTTGTAGAAATTCCCTGAGTATAATTTTTATAGATGAAGTTTAAGGAGGAAATTATTTTGAGTAAAGATACAGTAAAAAAAAGAGCATATTTTATGGATAAATTAATTAGATATATGTTAGTTATATTTTCATTAATATCTATAATTACAACAATTTTAATAGTTTTTACTTTATTTGGAGAATCATTTGTATTTTTTAAAGAAGTATCAATAAAAGAATTTTTAACAGGAACATTATGGAGTCCAGTTATAAAACCACAAAAATTTGGAGTGTTACCATTATTAGTAGGTTCATTATTGATAGCAATTATATCTGGAATTATATCAATTCCAATAGGATTGGGAAGTGCTATATATTTAAGTGAATATTCTTCCGATAAGCTAAGAAAAATATTAAAACCTATATTAGAAATTTTAGCAGGAATTCCATCAATAGTTTATGGATTTTTTGCACTTACATTTATTACACCATTATTTAGACGAATTATTCCTAATTTAGAGATTTTTAATGCACTTAGTGCAGGAATAGCGGTAGGAATAATGACTATACCAATGGTAGCATCACTTAGTGAAGATGCAATGAGAGCAGTTCCAAATGCAATGAGAGAAGGTGCATATGGACTTGGTTCTACAACATTTGAAGTATCTACCAAAGTAGTAATACCGGCAGCATTATCTGGGATAGTATCATCATTTATATTAGCTATTTCAAGAGCTATTGGTGAAACGATGATAGTTGCCATTGCAGCAGGAGCAAATCCTAGTTTAAATTTTAATCCATTAAAAACAATTCAAACTATGACAGGATTTATGGTAAATGTAAGTTTAGGAGATATTCCTCATGGTTCTATAGAATATAGAACTTTATTTGCTGTTGGTGCTTTATTATTTATTATGACATTTATAATGAATATAATTGCAAAAGTAGTTATAAATAGATATAGGGAGGAATATTAAAGATGCTAAATAGAGTAAAAAGAAGAAAATTAATTGATAATATATTTAAGAATATAGTTTTTTTATGTACTATGTTTGGAGTAGTAATATTAGTGGTACTTATGTTTGATATACTTAGAAAAGGACTTGGTTGGATAAATTTAAATTTCTTAACACATTTTCCTTCAAGATTTCCTAAAAAAGCAGGTCTTGCTTCAGCAATTGTAGGAACTAGTTGGATAATAACTTTAACAGCACTTATAGCCTTTCCACTTGGAGTAGGAACAGCACTTTATTTAGAAGAATATGCAAATAAAACAACAAAGTTTTTTAAAATATTAGAGCTTAATATAGCAAACCTAGCGGGTGTTCCATCGATAGTATATGGAATGTTAGGATTATCAGTATTTGTTCAAATGTTAGGATTTGGAAGAAGTATATTATCGGGAGCTTTTACATTGGCATTACTTATTTTACCAGTAGTTATAGTATCAGCTCAAGAAGCGATAAAAGCTGTACCAAATTCAGCAAAAGAGGGAGCTTATGCACTTGGCATGACAAAATGGCAAATGATAAAATGTGTGGTATTACCTTATGCAATGCCAGGAATGCTTACAGGAAGTATATTAGCACTTTCAAGAGCAGCAGGAGAAGCTGCACCATTAATAGTTGTAGGAGCAGCTGCTTATGTACCATTTTTTCCAAAAAATATATTTGATATATTCACAGTAATGCCTATTCAAATATATAACTGGACTTCGAGACCTCAAGAAGATTTTCAGTACATCGCAGCAGCAGGAATTATAGTACTTATGATATTACTTCTTAGTGCAAATGGATTAGCAATATATTTAAGAAATAAATATCAACAAGATATATAAAAATCAAAAAATAGTTTATCTAAAATTAGTATGAAAGGATTGAAGAATGAAAAATAATTTAAGGTTAGAGGTTAAAAATTTTAGTTTTTATTATGGAAGTTTTCAAGCATTAAAAAATATAAATATGAATATAGAAAAAAATAAAGTGACAGCTCTTATAGGACCTTCTGGTTGTGGGAAATCTACTTTTCTTCGTTCTATAAATAGAATGAATGATTTGATAGAAGGAGTAAAATATGAAGGAGAAATTTTATTAGATGGAGAAAACATATTTAATAAAGATTATGATATTGTAGACCTTAGAAAAAAAGTAGGAATGGTATTTCAAAGACCAAACCCATTTCCAAAATCAATATATGAAAATATAGTATATGGACCGAGATTACATGGAGAAAAAAATAAAAATAAATTAATGGAAATAGTAGAATCAAGTTTAAAAGCAGTAGCACTATGGGACGAAGTAAAAGATAAATTACATAAATCAGCACTCGGTTTATCAGGAGGACAACAACAAAGACTTTGTATAGCTAGAGCGATTGCTGTAAAACCAGAAATTTTACTTATGGATGAACCAACTAGTGCACTTGATCCTATCTCAACATCAAAAATAGAAGAACTTGTGAGAGAGTTAGAAAAAGATTATACTATTATTATAGTAACACATAATATGCAACAAGCAGCAAGAATATCAGAGTATACTGGATTTTTCTACCAAGGTGAAGTAGAAGAATTTGATAAAACAGAAATAATATTCACTAATCCTAAAAATAAAAAAACAGAAGATTATATTACTGGAAAATTTGGATAAAAAAATATAAAATTATATATATAATTTTATAGAGTAAGGTTATAAAACTATATAAAAATTTAGTGTATAAAATAAAAATAATTTTAATTGATATTTTATTAAGTAAGAGATAAAATATAAGAGGATAAGGAGAATAAAAACTATGAGAAATTTAGAGCAAACACTTAATATAATAAATGAAAAAACAGTCGAAATGATAAAAAAATCAATTAGAGGACTAGAGATAATAGATATTATATTAAAAAAAGGTGAATTTGATAAATCTTTATATGGGGAATCAAAACTTTTAGAAGAAGATTGTGATGATTTAGAGCTTGTATTAGATGAATTAATTGTAGAAACAATAGCTAGATTTCAACCAGCAGCAGGGAATCTTAGATATTTAGTTGGAGTACTTCAAATTGTTACAGATCTTGAAAGAATAAGTGATCTTAATACTGGAATATTAAAGCTTATAAAAAGAAGTGTAAGAGATGAAAATATGTTAAATAAAACAGTTTTAGAAATTTTAGAAAATATGTCTGCAAAAGTTTTAAAAATTTTTAAGACTTTTGAATTAGCATTTATAGAAAAGAAAATAGAAAATACATATTTTGTATTTGGATTAGATGATGAAATAGATGATCTTAGAGATGATTGTATAAAAACAGTAGAAGAATTAGTAAAAAAAGATATAAATTTTGTATCTAAAGCTAGTAAAGTTATTGTAGTAGCACAAAAATTTGAAAGAATAGCAGATATTATACAAAATTTATCAGAAAATTATGTATATATAAGAAAAGGTGATGTATTAAAACATCAAACTATGGGAGAATAAACTATGAAAATTTTAGTAATAGAAGATGATGGTGAGATTAGAACACTAATAACATATTTTTTAAGAAAAGAAAATTATGAAATAGAAGAAGCTGATAATGGATTAGATGGACTAAAACTCGTAAAAACTTTTAATCCTGATTTGATAGTATTAGATTTAATGCTTCCAAATTTAGATGGAATAAATTTAACTGAGATGATTAGGAAAATGCCTGAAAAATATGGTAATCCTTATATAATAATGCTTACAGCAAAAACAGAGATAGAAGATGTTTTAAAAGGATTAGACATTGGTGCAGATGATTACATGAAAAAACCATTTGATCCAAGAGAACTTTTACTTAGAATAAAAAAATTATTAAATAGAGGAAAGAAAATATCCGATTCTATAATAAAATATGGTGATATAGTAATAGATAAAAATAAATATCAAGTAACAGAACATGGAAAAGAAATAATATTATCTAAAAAAGAATATGACTTGCTTTTATTTTTAATAAAAAATAAAGGAATTGTATTAACTAGAGAAAAAATACTTAATAAAGTATGGAGCTCAAATTATTACTCTGGAGATAGATCAGTAGATGTATATGTGGGTAAAATTAGAGATAAATTAAAATCTATATCTCATAATATAAAAACTATAAAAGGAGTAGGATACCGATTAGACGAAGAGAATTAATAATATTTATTTTACTATTTATTTTTCAAGGACTTTTTTTATACAAAGATTACAGTAGTTTTAAAAAAGAGACTATTAATATTGTAAAAAAAGATTTAGAGAATACAGCATGGAGTATATCAAAATATTTTGATATAAATGGAGTAAAAGATTTAGAAAATATAAGGATTTTTACTAAAAATAGAGTAACAATAATAAAAACAAATGGAGAAGTATTATTTGATACAGATTCAAATACCAAAGAATCTCATAAATATAGACAAGAAGTACAAGAAGCGATAAACAATGAACAAGGATTTAGTATAAGAAAAAGTAAAACACTTAATAAAACATTAATTTACTATTCGATATTATATTCTAATGAAATAATAATACGAGCAGCAGTACCATATAATATTATTTTTGTTCCATTACAAAAACAAATTTTTCAAAAAGTATTTTTATATTTATTATTAAATATATTTTTAATATTTGTATATAATTATATATTAAAAAAATATTATATTAATAAAATAAAAGAGATAAGAGAAGTAATTGAAAGTGGCGATATTCCTAAATCAATGTATTTAAAAGAAGATATAGAGCTTAATGAATTTTGGAAAGTAATAAAAGAATGGCAGAAAAAAAATTTAAAAAATATTGAAGAACTAAAAAAAGAAAAAGTGAAATTAGATAAGCTTATATCTCTTATTGATATAGGAGTTATAATGTTTGATGAAGAGAAAAATATATTGGCCTATAATAGAGAGTTTAAATACAGTTTTTTTAATAATTTAAATACATTAAAGTATTATGAAAAAATAGAAAATTTAGATATAATTGAAGTATTAAATCAACTCTATAAGAATAAAAAAAGATTAAGCAAAGAAATATTTTTGACAGATTATAAAAAATATTATTTTATAAAAGGAAGATATTTAAAAAATGAAAAACTTTACATTTTATCTGCAAGAGATATAACTCAAAGCAAAGAAATAAAAGAAATAGAAAAAAGGTTTATTTCTAATATAAGTCATGAGCTTAAAACACCACTTACAAATATAAAAGGTTATCTTATAGCACTTCGAGATGAAAATGATGAAATCATAAAAAATAATTTTTTAAATATTGCAGAAAATAACATAGAAAAGTTAGAAAATATTATACAAGATTTTTTAAATATTCAAAAAATAGAAGCAAGTAATGTATTAAATAAATATCCTACTAATATAGATAATTTATTTAAAGATATATTAGAAATTTTAGGAAATATAATAGAAAAGAAAAATGTAGATTTTAAATACGAGCTTAAACTTCGTGGAAAAGAACCAATATTAAATATAGATAGAGAGAAAATAAAAGTTTTATTAAAAAATCTTATTGAAAATGCAATTATATATAATGATAAAGAGAATCCAATAATAAGGGCTAGAGTAGAAGAAGAACAAAATTATATAAATATATATGTAAGTGATAATGGGATTGGTATACCAAAAGGTGAGATTAAAAATATATTTGATAGATTTTATAGAATAGATAAAGCAAGAACAACAAACAAAGCAGGAACAGGATTAGGATTATCAATTGTTAAAGAGATAACAGAACTTTATTCTGGAATTATAGATATAAGAAGTCAAGAAGGAGAAGGAACTACCTTTAAAATAAAATTATTAAAATAAGCTAAATTATAAAGATTTAGCTTATTTTTTTTATTAGTATCATTAAGATATAAGGTATAATTAATATTATGTAATAAAGTTTAATATACTTAAATCTTTTATAAAATATATGGATACTAAAAATTTTAGTAATAAAAAATATTTGAATAAAAATTAGTAAATATTATAATAAATAATTGGAAAGATATATTACAATTCTGGAGAAAGATATAAATAGATAAAACTATATAAATGTGATATAATTTCATAAAACGTCTTATCAAAATAAAGACTATTAATTAAAATAAAACAATGAAAAAGTAAAAATTAAATAATGTATACTATTAATATTTAAGTTAAAAATTAGGAGGAGAATTGAAGAAAGTAGTAGTAGGAATGAGTGGTGGTATAGATAGTTCTGTAGCAGCATTACTATTAAAACAACAAGGGTATGAAGTAATAGGAGTTACATTAAAACATTTAGATTCAAATGAAGAAGGAACATGTTGTTCTTTAGATGATATATATGATGCAAAGACAGTTTGTTATAATTTAGGGATACCTCATTTTGTATATGATGTAAAAGATGAATTTAAAAAAGAGGTAATAGAATATTTTATTGATGGCTATAATAGAGGTATAACTCCTTCGCCATGTGTAATATGTGATGAGAAAATAAAAATACAAAAACTTTATGAAATAGCTAAAAAACTAGGAGCAGAACATATAGCTACTGGTCATTATTCAAATGTAGAATATGTAAAAGAATATAATAGATATTTATTAAAAAAAAGTAAAAATGATAAAAAAGATCAAACATATATGTTATATAGAATAAATGAAGATATTTTAAAAATTATGTTATTTCCACTTAGTGATTATACAAAAGATAGAGTAAGAGAAATAGCAAAAAAAAATCAAATTAAAATATATCAAAAGCCAGATAGTCAAGGAATATGTTTTGCAAAAGATGGATATATAAAATTTTTAAAAGAAAATTTAACAGATGTAAATGAAGGAAATTTTGTTGATAAGGAAGGAAATGTTTTAGGAAAACACAAGGGATATCAATTTTATACTATAGGACAAAGACGAGGATTAAATTTAAAATTACCACATGCATATTTTATAATAGATATTATTTCTGAAAAAAATGAAATATTGTTAGGAGAATTTAAAGATTTATTATTAAAAGAAATTGAAATAATAAATTATAAATTTTGTGTGAATATAGATGAATTATTAGGTAAAAAACTTGTTTTTAAACCAAGATTTTCAAGTGATGGAGTAAAAGGAGAATTATATAAAAAAGGAAGTAGAGTTTTTATAAAATATGATGAAAAAAATGCACAAAATTCAAAAGGACAGCATATAGTTATTTATGATAATAATTATGTTATAGGTGGAGGAGAAATAAAATTTATATAAAGAGGTGTAATATGAACAAAGAATTTTTATTAGAAATATTAAAAACCGAATCACCATCAGGTTATGAAGTTGAATTACAAAAAAAATGGTTAAATTATGTAAAAAAATTTGTAAAAGTAAGATATGATAATATAGGAAATGCATATGGAATAGTAAATGAAAAAGCAAAATTTAAAATATTATTAGCAGGGCATGCAGATGAGATAGCTTTTATGGTAAGAAAAATAGATGAGAATGGATATATATATTTTACGAAACTTGGTGGAATTAATGTAAAAGCTGCAATAGGAATGAGAATAATAATAAATGGTTATATGGGAGAAAAAATAGTTGGAGTAGTAGGTGTAAATGCAGAACATCATGGCGGAGTGAAAGAAAAATTAGAAATAGAAGATATTTATCTTGATTGTGGGTTTGAAGATAAACAAGAAGCAAACAAATATGTTCAAATAGGTGATTTAGCAGTTTATGATACACAACCACTTTTACTTAGAAATAATAGAATAACAAGTAAAGCACTTGATAATAAAACAGGTTCTTTTATTGTAGCAGAAGTATTAAAAAGATTATCAAAAGAAAAAATAAATGTAGCAGTGTATGGAGTAAGTACAGTAAATGAGGAGACAAATATGGGAGGAGCATATTTTGCTGCTAGTCAAATAAATCCAGATATGGCAATAGCTTGTGATGTAACATTTGCTACAGATTATCCGGATTCTGATCCAAATAAATATGGTGATATAAAAATAGATAAGGGACCTGTACTTGCGAAAGGTGCACCAATCAATTTTAAAATAAATAATTTTTTAGAAGAAACAGCAAATAAATTTAATATAAATTTACAATATGAATTAACTCCAAGAGCAACAGGAACAGATGCAGATAGAATAAGATTAACAGGAAAAGGAGTACCTATAGCACTTGTGTCATTACCTATTAGATATATGCATTCGCCAGTAGAATTAGCATCATTAAAAGATATACAAGAAGAAATTAATTTATTAGTAGAAATGATAAAATCATTACCAGAAACTCCTAATATAAATCCATTAGATTAAGATTTTATGTTTATTTATAAAAAAATAACGTTAAAAATAATAGAGAGAAAATAAGAATAAAAAAAGGAGAGAATATGTTAAATAAAATATTAAATGAAAAAAACATAGATGCAATTTTAATATCTGATAAATATAGTTTAAGATATTTTACAGGATTTACAGGAACAACAGGGATAGCACTTGCTGTAAAAGAAAAAAAATTCTTTTTTACAGATTTTAGATATGTAGAACAAGCTAAAATAGAAGTAGAAAAAAATGGATATGAAATAGTAGTAATCGAAAGAAAAGCAAGTGATAAAGTAGTAGAATATATAAAAAATGCCAAAGTAAAAAAACTAGGAATAGAAGATAATTCAATGAGCTTAGCAATTTTTAATGAATATAAAAATAAATTAGAAGAAGTGGATTTTGAAATGCTGGGTAATAGTCTACAATTAGCTAGAATGATAAAAAGAGATGATGAAATAGAAACAATAAAAAAAGCAGTAGAAATAGCAGATAAAGCTTTTGCAAAAGTATTACCTTTAATAAAAGAAGGAGTAACAGAAAAATATTTAGCTACAGAGCTAGAATATGAAATGAAAAAGCTAGGAGCAGAATCAATATCATTTGAAACAATAGTAGCTAGTAACTATAGATCAGCAATGCCACATGGTGTGGCAAGTGATAAAAAAATAAAAAAAGAAGGATTTATAAAATTTGATTTTGGAGCATATTATAATGGCTATGTATCTGATATGACAAGAACAATTTATTTTGGAGAAAATATTAGTGATAAACATAAAGAGATATATAATATCGTATTAGAGGCGCAATTAAAAGCAATAAAAGCTGTAAAGGCAGGAATAAAAGTTAGTGAGCTTGATAAAATAGCTAGAGATTACATTACAGAAAAAGGATACGGAAATAAATTTGGACATGGTCTTGGACATGGAATAGGTGTAGAGATACATGAATACCCTTATGTAAATTCAAAATCTGATATTATATTAAAAGAAGGAATGGTTATTACTATAGAACCAGGAATTTATATAGAAGGTTTTGGCGGAGTAAGAATAGAAGATGATGTAGTTGTAAAAAAAGACCATGGAGAAGTTCTTAATAAGACTTCGAAAGAATTATTAATAATAAAAAAATAACGCTAATATTAGCGTTATTTTTTTATTTTAAAAACTTTATTTTGTTAAATTTTCATAAGCTTCATTTATTTCTTTAAATTTAGTTTCAGCAACTTTTTTTTCTTCTTCACTAGCATTAGCATATTTATCTGGATGATATTGTCTAGCTAAATTTCTATATGCTTTTTTAATTTCATCTTGAGAAGCAGTTTTGTCTATTCCTAAAATATCATAAAATTTATCTTTATTATAATTATTTTGATAAAAGCCATTATAGTTATTGTTATGTGATTTATAGTTATAATATCTATTAAAATCTTCATCGGAAAATTTGTAATAATATGTGTTTGACTTTGATTTTGGAATAAAAAGTTTCCAAAGAAAAATAATAACAATAACTGGTAAGAAAAAACTAAAAAGTGCTCCGAATAACATAAAAAATAGATAAACAAAAATTAATGAAAATGTTATATAAAAAGTTTTTTGCATACCAAACAGTAGGATTAATCCAATAAAAATTAATAGACCTAACAACATATAATCCTCTCCTATAATTTATAAGAGATAAATTAAACAATATTTAATTCCTCTTTTAAATTTTTTATTTTATTTTTTAATTTAACATCTCTAGAATCAATATCATAAGCTGCTAAATATTCTTTTAATGCATTATGTTTTCTTCCCATATCTTCATATTTTTTAGCAAAATCCATATGAGCAGTATAAATATCAAGATCTAAAAATATAGCAAAATCATAAGCATCAACAGCTTGTTTTATCATTCCAGCTCTAGAATAAGTATTTCCTAAAATGAAAAATACAAATGGAGCAGATGAATCAATATCAAGAGACTCATTTAAATAATCTATAGCTAAATCAAGTTCATTAAGTTCATAACATAAATAACCTAAAAAAGCTAAATATTCAGCATTTTCTGGGTCTAGAGTAACAAGTTTTTTATATATTTCAACAGCCTTAAAGTCTTCTTGTTGATAATAATAGACAGCAGCTAATTTTTCTAATAATTCAAGATTATTAGGATCATTTTTTAATTTTTCTTTTAAATTAGCTTTTTTTTCTTCTAAATCAACATTTTGACAAATTTCTTTAAATATTCTAGTTCTAAGCATAGTTTGTGCTAATTATATTAAAATATAATTAACTTCCTCCCCTCTAAATCCTTAAGAAATTTAACTTTCCTTATCTTAATTTTCATTATAGCACAAACATATTAAATTTTAAATATTTTTTTGAACTAAAATTAATGCTTTTTATTGATATATAAATATTATTATTTTTTTATTAAAGAAGTATTAAAATTCATAGAAATAAAAAAATTATAATGATATAATTAATAAAAAACAAAATTTAAAGGAGAAAAAAATGTATGAAAATTTTAGTAAAATATATGATGAAATGATGGAATACTTAGAATATGATGAATGGTTATTACTTATACTAAATAATTTTTCTGATAATGTAAAAAAAATATTAGATATAGGATGCGGTACAGGAGAATTATCAATAAGGTTAAAAAGGTTGGGATTTTCAGTAGTGGGAATAGACCTTTCTAAAGGAATGTTAGATAAAGCTAAAGAAAAAGATGATAATATAAAATTTATTCAAGAAGATATGAAAAATTTTAAATTAGAAGAAGAATTCGATGCAGCAATAATGATATTTGATACAATTAATCATCTGCTTAACGAAGAAGAGTTAAGAGGGACAATAAAAAATGTATATAATCATTTAAGTAAAGATGGAATTTTTATTTTTGATACAGCTACAAGAAAACTTATGAATGAAATGTTTCCAGAAGATTATTTTGTTGATGATAGAGAAGAGATGACTATTATTTGGCAACACGAATATAATAATGAAGAAGATTTAGACTATATTTTTACAAGTTTTTTTGTACATAAAAAAGATAATATTTATGAAAGAATAGATGAAGAATATGCAAAAAAAATATTTTCAGAAAAAGTAATAGATAATATATGTAAAAATGAAGGTTTTGAAATAATAAAAAAAATAAATAATAATAATACTGCAGGTGATAGAATTTTTTATTTTTTAAAAAAATAAAAGACAAAAAAAAAGAAATTTTAAAAATTTAAGTATATATAATATGGTGATGTTTATGAATAGTAAAAATTGGCAAAACATAGCATATTATTTTAGTTTATTAACTCAACTTGGGCTTACAATAGCTATTACAATAATAGGATTTTTCTTTTTATATAAACTTTTGACAAAATTTATTGGAGAAAATATTTTTTTAATGTTTTTTTTGATAATTTTAGGAGTAATAGCAGCATTCTATAATGCATATAAAATGATATTAAAAAAATAAAAATGTACGTTATCGGAATAACTTTTGAACTAATTACAGGCATAATTATTTAGAAATTTAACTTTTTAGGTTAAGTGTCACAATTAATTACATTAATTAAAGTTGACAAGAAAAATATTATGGTGCTATACTAAGTTAGAAATAATAAAAATACTAGGAGAATTATGGATAAAGATATAAAAATAATAATAAAAAATTCTTTTATAACAGCGTTAATTATTTTAATTTATGGTATTATTATTCAAAGTAAAATAGTATATATAGGATTTTTCTTAGGTTCCGTATTTTCGATTTTTACATTTTATTTAATTTATAGAGATGTGAAATATATCATGATAACAAAAAATGGTAGCTATAAAAATGCGATATTAGGTTATTTCAAAAGATATGTTTTATATCTTATTTTTTTGATTTTAATGTTAAAAATAGATTTCTCATATTTTATAGCGGCAAGTTTAGGATTATTAAATGTAAAATTCAATATACTTTTAAAAAATTTACTTATAGATTTTTTAAAAAAGTTTAAATCTAAATTTGATGATGGAAAGGAGGGTGAAAAATATTGAAACTATTTGGACTAGTAAAACCACCATTAGTTGAAGGACCAGGTATTGTATTTGGAATTCCAGTACCACATAATTTTCCATTAGCTTACAAACTTGCTGATGGTAGTGCAATACTTCCTGTTACAACTACAGTTATTACTACATGGATAATAATGGCGTTTTTAGTGTTACTTTTTAGGTGGGGAACAAAAGATTTATCTTTAGAAAATCCTAGTAAAAAGCAGGCATTTTTTGAAACGCTATATCATTTTTATGATAGTGTAGTTGGACAAATACTTGGAAAATGGAAAGATAAATATTTGGTATATATTTCTTCGTTATTAACATTTTTATTTATATCAAATACAATTACATTTTTTCCAGTTCCTTGGCTAAGTAGAACAGACGTAGGTTGGTCATTGCATTACTTATTTAGAGCACCAACAGCAGATCTTAATACAACAGTAGGACTTGCATTAATTACGACAATGGCATTTTTAAGTGCGGCATTTGCAACAAGTGGGCCAGTAGGATATTTTAAAGGACTATTAGAACCTTTTCCATTAATGTTACCATTAAATATAGTAGGAGAAGGAGCAAAACCAGTAAATATATCAATGAGACTTTTCGGAAATATGTTTGCAGGATCAGTTATATTAGGCTTACTTTATAAAGCGGCGCCAGCAGTAGTGCCAGCACCACTTCATTTATATTTTGATTTATTTAGTGGAGCTATACAAAGTTATGTGTTTACAATGCTTACAATGGTTTATATTCAAGGTGCATTAGGAGATGCACAACCAGAATAAAATTTTAAAAATAAAAATTCAGGAGGTATGTAGTTATGGATATGTTAACAGCAAAAACTATAATATTAGCAGCATCAGCATTAGGAGCAGGATTAGCTATGATAGCAGGACTTGGGCCTGGAATAGGGGAAGGTTATGCAGCTGGTAAAGCAGTAGAATCAGTAGCAAGACAACCAGAAGCAAGAGGAGATATAATTTCTACAATGGTAATGGGACAAGCAATATCAGAATCAACAGGGATCTATTCATTAGTTATTGCCTTAATTTTATTATATGCAAACCCTTTCTTATCAAAATTAGGATAATAAGAAATTTAGACATATATTAAAAGGAGGGGAGGTAATTACATGGTAGAAAATATGCCTGTAGTTTCTATAGATAGTACCCTTTTTTGGCAAATGATTAACTTCTTAATAATAATATATATTTTTAAAAGATATTTTTTCAAACCAATGGGAAAATTCTTAGATAAAAGACAAGAGTTAATAAAAAAAGAATTAGAAGAAGCTAAAAATAATTTAGCTAAATCTGAAAAAGCCAAAAAAGATGCAGAAGAAACATTAAAAAGTGCTAGAAAAGAAGCAAATGATTTACTTTTATCTGTTGAAAGAAAAGCAGAAGATAGAAAAGATAGTATATTAAAAGAAACATATGCTCAAAGAGATAAAATGATAAAATCAGGTGAAGCTGAAGTAATAAAAATGAGAGAACAAGCTAGAAAAGAAATAGAAAAATATGTTAGGGATATAGCCACTGATCTAGCAGAAAAATTAATTGCTGATAAAACTCAAGCTGATTTAATTGATGAAGCAATTAATAAGGTAGGCGAAGAATAATGGTAGATGCTGTAGTAGGAAGAAGATATGCAACTGCTATTTATGAGCTTGCACAAGAAAATAATAGAGTAGAAGATACTCATAAAGAACTTAGTTTAGTAATGGAGTTATTTGAAAAAGATACAGAATTTAAAACATTTATAACACATCCATTAGTTAATAGAGAAGACAAAAAAAATTTTATGGGGAAAATTTTAAAAGATTTTAATGAAAATACTTTGATAATTTTAAACTATTTAATAGACAAAGATAGAATAGCTGATATAAGAGCAATAGTAAGTGAATATTTAAAAATTTACTATGAAAAAAATTCTATATTAGAAGCAGAGGCTATCTTTGCTGTAAAACCTTTAGAAAATCAATTAGAAGATTTAAGAAAAAAACTAGAAGCTAAAACAAATAAAACAGTTAGATTAACATCTAAAATTGATCCAACTATTTTAGGTGGAATGATAGTAAAACTTGGAGACGACATTATAGATGCATCTATTAAGAGTCAACTAGAAGCATTTAGAAATGGTATCTAAATGCAAAAAATTATAGGTAGGAGGTGCAAAATTTGAAAATTAGGCCAGAAGAAATAAGTAGTATAATAAAAACAGAAATACAAAATTATAAAAAATCTCTTGATGTAAAAACTTCAGGTTCAGTTCTTGAAGTTGGGGATAATATCGCTAGAATTTACGGCCTAAGTAAAGCAAAAGCTGGAGAGCTTTTGGAATTTGCAAGTGGAGTAAAAGGAATGGTTTTAAACCTAGAAGAAAATAATGTAGGGGCAGTTATCCTTGGAGAAACAAGACTTGTAAAAGAGGGCGATGAAGTAAAAACTACAGGAGAGATAGCATCAGTACCAGTAGGAGAAGAGTTATTAGGAAGAGTAGTAAATTCATTAGGAGAACCAATAGATGGAAAAGGTACAATTGAAGCATCATCTACATTTCCAATAGAAAGAAAAGCATCGGGAATAATTTCAAGAAAACCTGTACATGAACCATTACAAACAGGTATTAAATCAATAGATGGAATGGTCCCAATTGGTAGAGGACAAAGGGAATTAATAATAGGAGATAGACAAACAGGAAAAACAGCAGTTGCTATTGATACTATTATTAACCAAAAGAATACAGGCGTTAAATGTATATATGTAGCTATAGGACAAAAAAGATCAACTGTAGCACAAGTAGTAAATAGATTAGAAGCAGCTGGAGCTATGGATTATACTATAGTTGTAGCAGCAACAGCATCAGAACCAGCAGCTCTTCAATATATAGCACCATATTCAGGAGTAGCTATGGGAGAGTATTTTATGGAAAAAGGTGAACATGTACTTATAATATATGATGATCTTACAAAACATGCAGTTGCATACAGAGAGATGTCTTTATTATTAAAACGTCCACCTGGAAGGGAAGCATATCCTGGAGATGTATTCTATTTACATTCAAGATTATTAGAAAGAGCAGCAAAATTATCTGATAAATTAGGAGCAGGTTCAATTACTGCATTACCAATAATTGAAACTCAAGCTGGAGATGTATCAGCGTATATTCCTACAAATGTAATATCAATTACTGATGGACAAATATTCTTAGAATCAGAACTTTTTAACTCTGGATTTAGACCAGCAATAAATGCAGGTATCTCAGTATCAAGGGTTGGAGGATCAGCTCAAATAAAAGCTATGAAACAAGTTGCAGCTAAAGTAAAATTAGAATTAGCTCAATATACCGAATTACTTGCATTTGCTCAATTTGGTTCTGATCTTGATAAAGCTACAAAAGCTCAACTTGAAAGAGGACATAGAATAATGGAAATATTAAAACAACCTCAATATTCTCCGTATCCAGTAGAGGAACAAGTTGTTTCTTTTTATATGGTAACTAATGGACTTCTTGATGATATAGCTATAGAAGACGTAAGAAGATTTGAAAAAGAAGTACTTGATCATTTAAGAAAAAATACTGAAATATTAGCAGAGATATTAGAAAAGAAAAAACTTGATGATGAATTAGAAGAAAAAATAACAGGTGCGGTAAAAGAATTTAAGGTAAATTTTAGTTAAGGGGTGAGTGAATATGGCTAAAACGAAAGAAATAAAAACTCGTATTAAAAGTGTACAAAGCACTCACCAAATAACAAATGCGATGAATATAGTGTCATCGACAAAATTTAGAAGATTTTCTATAATGGTAGAAAATTCTAGACCTTATTCTGAAGGAGTAACTAGAATTTTATCAAATGTAGTATCTTCTACAAAACATCTTAAACATCCGTTATTTGATGGAAAAGAAAATATTAAAAAAATTGCTGTAATTGTAATGACTTCTGATAGAGGGCTTTGTGGAAGTTTTAATTCTACGGCAATAAAAGCACTTGAAAAAATAAGACAAGATAATCCAGATAAATCTATTTCAGTAATAGCAGTAGGTAAAAAAATAAGAGATTATGCTAGAAAAAGAGAATTAGATTTAAAGGCTGAATATATTCAACTTATACCAGAATTAATGTTTGATAAAGCTAAAGAAATAGCCGAAAACATTATAGAATTTTATAATGAAGATATATTTGATGAAGTATATATGGTATATAGTAAATTTTACTCTGCTGTAAGATGGGAAGTAACAACAAAAAAAATGTTGCCTATTGAAAGAAAAGAGAGTGAATCAAAAGTACCTTATATCTTTGAGCCTTCAGAAGAAGGAATATTAGATACACTTATTCCTAAAACATTGAATATAGAAATATATCAAGCTATACTAGAAAATACTGCAAGTGAACATGCAGCAAGAAGACAAGCAATGCAAAATGCTACAGATAACGCAGAAGAGATGATAGCAGATCTTACTTTACAATATAATAGAGAAAGACAGGCTGCAATTACTCAAGAAATATCTGAAATCGTTAGTGGAGCAAGCGCTATATAGCATTGTAAAAAAATGAAAAAGGAGGCAGACAACTTTGAATAAAGGACTTGTTACTCAGATCATAGGTCCTGTGGTTGATGCTAAGTTTGAAGATAAATTACCTGAAATATATAACGCACTAGAAATCATAAAAGAAGATGGTACAAAGCTAGTGATGGAAGTGCAACAACATTTAGGTAATAATACTGTAAGAGCTGTAGCAATGGATTCAACTGACGGACTTCAAAGAGGAATAGAAATTATAGATACAGGTGCACCGATAACAGTGCCTGTTGGAAAAGCTGTACTTGGAAGAATATTAAATGTATTAGGTGAGCCAGTAGATGAGGCTGGAGAAGTAAATGCAGAAGAAAAAGCATCTATTCATAGAGATGCACCTAGTTTTGAAGAACAAGGAACAGAAATAGAAGTATTTGAAACAGGAATAAAAGTAATAGACTTATTAGCTCCATATGTAAAAGGTGGAAAAATTGGACTATTTGGAGGAGCTGGAGTTGGTAAAACAGTTCTTATAATGGAGCTTATTAATAATATAGCAAAAGGACATGGAGGACTTTCTGTATTCTCAGGTGTTGGAGAAAGAACAAGAGAAGGAAGAGATCTTTTTGATGAAATGACTGAATCAGGAGTTATAAACAAAACTGCACTTGTTTATGGACAAATGAATGAGCCACCTGGAGCAAGATTAAGAGTTGCTCTTACTGGACTTACAGTTGCTGAGCATTTTAGAGATAAAGAAGGACAAGATGTACTTCTATTTATAGATAATATATTTAGATTTACTCAAGCAGGATCGGAAGTTTCGGCTCTTCTTGGAAGAATGCCATCTGCTGTTGGATATCAACCAAACTTAGCGACAGAAATGGGTAATTTACAAGAAAGAATCACTTCTACAAAATCAGGTTCAATAACATCAGTACAAGCTGTATATGTACCAGCAGATGATCTTACTGATCCAGCACCAGCTACTACATTTTCGCATTTAGATGCAACAACAGTTTTATCAAGAAAAATTGCTTCATTAGGAATTTATCCAGCTGTTGATCCGTTAGATTCATCATCTAGAGCATTGGATGCTGATATAGTTGGTCATGAGCATTATAATGTAGCTAGAGAAGTACAAAGAGTACTTCAAAGATATAAAGAACTTCAAGATATTATAGCTATCTTAGGTATGGATGAACTATCAGATGAAGATAAAATTACTGTAAATAGAGCAAGAAAAATAGAAAGATTTTTCTCACAACCATTTTCAGTTGCAGAACAATTTACAGGAATGCAAGGTAAATATGTTTCTATAAAAGAAACTATTAGAGGGTTTAAAGAAATATTAGAAGGTAAATATGATGATTTACCTGAACAAGCTTTTCTATATGTAGGAACTATAGATGAAGCTGTTGCAAAAGCGAGGGAATTGATGGAAGGAGCTGAATAAAAATGGCTACTTTCAATTTTAAAATAATAACACCTTTAAAAATAGTATTAGAAAAAGAAGTAGAAAGAGTTATATTAAGAACAATAGAAGGAGATATGGGGATTTTACCTAATCACGCTCCTTTTGTAGCAGAATTAGCTATTGGAGAGATGAAAATAAAATCTACCAGTGAGGAATTAAAATTTTTTGTTGCGGGTGGATTTTTAGAAATTAAAGATAATAATGTAGTTATATTAGCAGATGATGCTATGGATGCAAAAGATATCGATATTGAACAAGCTAAAAAAGAAGTTGAAATTGCAAAAGCAAAATTAGTTAAACTAAAAGAAGATAGAGATATTGCAGTAACACAAAGAGCACTTGAAGCATCTCTTACAAAAGTAAAAATAGCTGAAAATTTAAAATAAAAAAGCGGGCATTAGCCTGCTTTTTTATTTTAAATTTTTATTAATAATATTTATATTTTTTTATCAGATTTTAAAGCATTTAATATAGAGCTTCTAATATCCGGATTATCTATTGATAATTCTTTTATTAGATTTTTTATTTTAAGCCTTCTAGAATTATCACTTGTTTCATATGGACAAGAGGATTTTAATATAGGAAGATTTATTTTTTTACTATATTTTATAGTTGTAGATTCTTCTACAAATGCTAAAGGTCTAATTACTTGAATTTCATATTCTTTTGCAAAATAGCTTGGTCTCATAGAATGAGTATTTCCTTGATAAAAAATATTCATAAGATATGTTTCGATAATATCATCTTTATGATGACCAAGAGCTAATTTATTTATATTATTTTCTTTTAAGTATGTATATAGAATACCTCTTCGTATTCTTCCGCATAGAAAGCAAGGATTTTTTATATTACCCTCTTCAAATAAAAATTTTTCTAAATCAGTTTCGATTATTTTTAATTTTAATCTTAAGCTTTCGATATATTTTTTTATATGTAGGGTATTTGAAGTATCAGTATTTGGGTGAATATGAATAGGGATTATATCAAAATTAATATTAGATATCTGTTTTACTCTATATAAAATATTTATTAATGTAAGGCTATCTTTACCACCGGATACTCCAATAGCTATTCTGTCACCATCTTCTATCATATTATATTTATGCATAGCTTTTCCAGACATATTAAGCAATGTTTTATTAAAGCCATTACTTTCTATGTATTCTAAAGCTTCTCGTGAAGTTAATTTATTAAACCAAATATTTATATTGCAAGTTTTTCTTATATTTTGTAATATTTTTATTCTAGAATTTTTTGTTAAATCAAATGTTAACTTAAATAAATTTTTATTTTTGATTATAAGCGTATTATTATCTATTTTAAAATTATATTCATTAACTGTTTTATCATTTAGTTCATAGAAATCATTAATATATATAATATTCATTAAATTCACCTATATGTTAAGATATTTTTTACCTTTTTTTTCATATCCAAGAATATAATCAAGGTTAATATTTCTAGTGGAATTAAATATTCTTTGTTTAATATCTGGATCTTTTTCAGCTAGATCTTTAAGTAATAATTTAATTTTTTTTCTTTTAGAAGGTGTTTTTTCAGCTTCAATAGGACATCCGCAACTCATTGGATTTATACTATTAAATTTTGTATAATTTATAATATCTTGCTCTTTTACATAAAATAAAGGTCTTATTAAAGTTAGTTTATCACTAGTAGATTTTACTTTTGGAAGCATAGTTTTAACAGTACCAGCATAAAACATATTTATAAGAGTAGTTTCTATAACATCATCAAAATGATGTCCTAATGCCATTTTATTACATCCTAGTTCTTCTACTTTTTTATATAATACTCCTCGTCTCATTTTAGCACAAAGAAAACAAGGATTATCAGGATCTTTATTAAAAGCAGCTTCCCATACATTTGCTTCAAATATCTCGCAAGGAATATTTAAATAGTTTAGATTTTTTCTAAGTTGTTCTAAATCCATAGCTTCAAACCCAGGATTCATTGTTATAAACTTTACTTCAAAATTTTTACTTTTATCTTTTTTTAGTTCTTGAAAAAGTTTAGCTAACAAAAGACTATCTTTACCACCAGAAATTCCAATAGCTATTTTATCACCGTCTTCAACTAAATTAAATTCTTTAACAGCTTTTATAAATTTTGACCATATTTTTTTACGATATGTGGTCTTTATACTTTGTTCAATTTCTTCTAAAGATTTTATTTCTTTATTGTCTGTAAAATCTACAATAGAACATGTTTTTTTCAATGAAGAAAAATTATTTTTCATTTTTTATCCTCCATATAAATAATAGAATTCAAGGTATTTTATCATAAAATCAATATTTTAAAAAGTATTTTTACTAATTTTATAAAGAAAAAGTCTAAATTACTTAGAATCTATTTTATTAATCAAAAAAAAATAAATAAAACAAAGTATTAATATATAAAATCAATACTTTATATTTATTATTTATATTAATCAAAAAATATGTTATACTTTAATAAGACATTATTTCTATATTTTTGAGAAAGGAGTGATATAGTGAAATATACATTATTAAAATTAATATTAAGTCAAGAAGTGTTTACTATGGATGGTTTAATGGCAGAATTAAAAATATCTGAAGATAGATTAGAATATTTATTAGATGAATTAGAAAAAGAAGGTTTTTTAGAATTGAATAATCATTATTTTGATACAACTTGTGATAATTGTCAAAAAAATGGAAATTGCAATACGGAAACATACAAGCCAAATGAGAAAGTGAAAAAAATAAGAGTTGTTACTCCAAAAGCATTAAAATTTTATGAAAATTATATACAAAGTCAATAAAAGAGGTAGACTAATATAGTCTACCTTTAATTAATTTCCAAGTATTATATATTTTTTTATTTTATTTTCTATTTCTTTTAAGTTAAGAGCAGAAACAGTTTCAACATTATCATTTACTAATACATTTATTTTTTCTTTTCCTTTATTTTTAGAATATCTAGAGAATATTTGTTTTGCAAATTCAATTTCTTCTATTGTAAAATTTCCAATTCCAAGAATTGCAGGACCAGGAATACCAGCACTAACAATATGAAGAGAACCTTTATCTTTATATTCAGATATTTTTAAATTATCATCATTTTCTCTACCTACAAACAAATATTTTTTTTCGTCAAGCCTAAAGAACCGACCATATCTAAGTAAATAAAATAGATAAGAATATTCTTCATATAAACATCCATCATTTTCTAATATTTTTAATCTTTTAGAATAATTTGGCTCAGTAAGCATACATCCACCACCAGGGCTAGGATATTCTGTAATACCAAATTTTTCAGCTAATTCCATTTGAATTTGTCTACTTCTCCCGTTAATGTCAAGAAGTTTTTCTCTATCAATCCAACCTTCTCTTTCAGGTAAACTTGGTTCAAGAAGTTTTGCACAAAGAGGTCTAACGATAAGATCTTTATAACCAGATAATTTTTTTACTTGATTTAAAGCGCTTTTATTTTGAGACATAGGTCTTTGCCCAAGAACTTCACCACTTATAATAAAACTAGCATCAAATTTTTCAAGTAATACTTCAGCAGCATATTTGAACATTAAAGAATGACAGTCGATACATGGATTCATATTTTTTCCTCTTCCATGTGGAGCCTCTCTAACAATATCAGTATGTAAAGCTTTAAAATCAATATATTCTAGTTTAACTCCAAGTTGTTTTGCCATCCTTTCGGCTCTCTCATTTTTTCCACCAAAAAAATGAGAAACAAAATTTAATGCAATTACTTCAATACCTTGTTCGCTAATAAGTTTTATAGCAAGTGAACTATCTAATCCACCTGAAAATAAAGCTAATGCTTTCATAGATATATTCTCCTTTCAATTTATGGTAAGGCACATCTATCTTAATTGATAGCTATCCCTTGCAAGAAGAAATTATATCATAGTTTCTTTATTTCTACAATAAAAAATCAAAGAAGATTGGTTTTGAAATAATTTATTAAAAATTCAATGATAAATTTCTTAGGAGTTGAATTGTATGCTTTAAATATTTCTGGATATAAATCTTGAGATTGAAAAAATAAAAAATCAGCTTCTCTATATACATCAAATATTGCTTCATAAAAGATTAAACATTTTTCTTTAGAAGCAATGTTATAAAGCTTCATTAATACAGAATCAAAATGTTTATTAACAATTCTATTAGCTAAATTAATGAGTTCAGCTAAAGGAGAATTAAAGTTTTGAATATAATAAGAATGATGTTGTAAGCAAGCCATTGCAATCATATTGATGTCTGTGTCTTTTATTTTGTATTCTTTTTTTATAAGCGCTGCATTATCCAAAATAAATTTATATGCATAATTTGGATGTTCTTTATTTCCTTTATATTTAAAAGCATCATGAGTTATAGATGCAATAATAATATTAGATTTATTAAGACCTAAATTAATTAATTTATTAATGTCAAGTGCCATATTCATAACTTCAATAGCATGTATATATTGATGATTATCATCATTATTAAAATATTCTAATATTATTTTTTCTTCATATTGTTTTAATTCCATTGATCCTCCCCACCTATGTAGCTGACAAAAATATATTAAGTCTATTTCTAATATATTATACTATAAATTTTAGAAAAAACCTTTAACATTATTTAAACTTTATTAACATTATACATTAAAAAATTAATATATCAATTATATTAAAAAAAACTTGATTTTTTTTGAAATAATAGATATAATAATTAAATGAGTATAAGGGAGTGGTATCTATGGTCGTAGCAAAGAATAAAAAAGCTTATTATGACTATTTTATAGAAGAAAAATATGAAGCTGGAATTGAATTAAAAGGTAGTGAAGTAAAATCTATAAAATTAGGTAAGGCAAGTATAAAAGAAGCATTTATACGTATAATAAAAGATGAAGTATTTATAATGGGAATGAATGTTACTCCATATGAACAAAGTAGTATATATACTCCAGATCAATTAAGAGTAAGAAAACTTCTTTTACATAGAAAAGAGATAAGAAAATTATATGAAAAAGTATCTCAAAAAGGTTATACAATAGTGCCACTTACAGTATATATAAAAAAAGGCTTAGTAAAAATAGAAATAGCTTTAGCACGTGGTAAGAAAAATTATGATAAACGTGAAACAGAAGCTAAAAGAACTCAAAAAAGAGAAATGGATAAAGCAATGAAATCTATAAATAGATATTAAAATAAAATTATATATTATATCCTTAGATATAATAATACCTATGGGAGTGTCAAGGTTTCGACAGGAATACGGGAACTATAAGTAGCAAGTCAGGGTGATTCCTGTGAAAAATCAACACATGTTTTTACATGGAAACGAAAATTACGCTTTAGCTGCCTAATTTACGCAGCTTGCTCTATTTTCTCTATGCCGATACGAGATTATAGAGTATCAAATGATTTCGGCTTACTAAATATAATTCGCTTAGTTATATTTAGGACAATTTTATAAGCTCGTATGTTAATATCCTTGTCTACAGGAAGTTAACATATTAAATTTAAATGTAGACTAAGCTTGTAGAAGCTTATAGCGTCTCTATTCTTGGACACGGGTTCGATTCCCGTCACTTCCACCAAAAATAATAAATAGTTTACTATATAGATAAAAGAGATTGATTACTAATCAATCTCTTTTTTATTATAAAAAATAATTATAAATTTTAATTTTTAATAAAAATATAAACATTTTCTTTTGAATTTTCATAAGAAAAACTGTATCCATTTATATTAAATTCTTTCAATAAAACATGATTCTTTATTTTATTTTTTATCATGAAATCTAGCATAGTACCACGCATTTTTTTAGAATTTGTAGCTATTGATTTTAATTTACCATTTGATAATTCTTTAAATTCAATATCAATAACCTTATATTTTTTTCTATTAATTAGTTTTGAAAACTCTTTTGAAGCAAGATTAATGATAATATCATCAGTAGAATTTATTTCGATATATTTATTTATATCATCTTTCCAAAATTTATAAAGGCTCATATTTTCAAATATTTTCATAGTCATGTCTAGCCTGTAATATGATATTAAATCATAAGGTTTATTTATTCCATATAGGGCTGATAATATAAGTAAATGCTGATTTAGATAATAGATCATAGTATCATCATATGACTTTATATCAAGATTTTTATAGGCTATTCCATTATATGCAAGTATTGCGGGGAAATAATTATTTGTAGTATTTTTATGAAGACTATTGTATACATTTTCAAGTATTTGATTTTTAATTTTCATAATATTTGCAATATCTACTTTTTTATATTCTTTTAGCTTGTTATATATTTCTTCGTATTTTTTTTGAAAAATATATTTGTTTTTTTCATCATATATAGTTTTATTATTAAAATTCATTCCTTTACTAGGAGAGAATATTATAAACATTTTTTATCACCTCAGAATAAGTTTAATTATTTACTCAATAATTTTTATATTTTTTTACTACTATAAGAATAACTATTTTCATAATGATCTCAAATATTATATCATAGAGAAGAATATATTTATATGATATAATAAAAATAAAATTATAATAATATAAATTAAGCTTTAAATTTTATAATAAGTTATAATAAAATTAGGAGGAAATAAATTGAATAAAGTAATAGGGATATTTGCTCATGTAGATGCGGGTAAAACTACTTTAGCAGAGACAATACTTTATCACACAAATATAATAAAAAGTAGAGGAAGAATAGAAAGTAAAAACACTTATTTAGATACTCATAAAATAGAAAAAGAAAGAGGAATTACTATTTTTTCAGAACAAGCATATTTCGAGTATAATAATAATAAATATTTTTTGATTGATACTCCGGGACATATAGATTTTTCACAGGAAATGGAGAGAAATATTGAAATTTTAGATTATGCAATTATAGTAATAAGTGCTTTAGAAGGAATACAAGGACATACAGAAACAGTATGGAAATTACTTTATGAGCATAATATACCAATATTTTTTTTTATTAATAAAATTGACAGAAATGGAATAAATATATCAAATATTTTAAATGAAATAAAAGAAAATTTAACAAAAGATATTGTATTAATAAAAAAGAGTATAAATAAAGAATTAGATTTAGAAACAGCAGAAAATATTGCAGATATAGATTATGAATTATTAGATTATTATTTAGAAAATGGTTATAATAAAAATTTATGGATAAAACACATACAAATTTTAATGAAAGATATGTTATTATTTCCAGTTTTTATGGGATCAGCTTTATTAAATAAAGGAATAAAAGAATTTTTAGAGAGTATAGATATTTTAACTACAACAAAATATATTGAAAATGAAGATTTAAAAGCAAGAGTATTTAAAATAAGGTATGATAAAAATGGAAATAGAGTAAGTTTTATTAAGATTTATTCAGGAAAAATAAAGTTAAAACAGGAAATAGAAATTTTTGATAAAAATAATTTCAATAAAAAAATTATTGAAAAAATAGATGAAATAAGAATATATAATGGAAAAAATTATACGAATGCTAAAGAAGCAAAAGCTGGAGAAATAGTAGGAATAGTGGGGATTGCTAATAGTTTTATAGGAATGGGTATAGGAATAGAGCATAAAAAAGAATATAATATAAAACCAACTTTAAAATCAAAAGTTATATTTAATAATAATGATAGTTATGAAATAATAAAAATATTTAAAATATTAGCAGAAGAAGATACTACTTTAGAGATTAATTGGAATGAAAATTTAAAAGAGTTAAATTTAAGTGTAATGGGAATAATACAATTAGAAGTATTAAAAGATATTATAAAAGATAGATTTAATATTGATATAAGTTTTGAAAAACCAGGAATTTTGTATAAAGAAACTATAAATAATACTGTAGTAGGAAAAGGACATTTTGAACCTCTTCGTCATTATGCAGAAGTACATCTCAGATTAGAACCCTTGCCCAGAGGAAGCGGAATACAATTTAAAAATTTATGTATTAGTGATAATTTTCCAATAGGATATCAAAATTTAGTAAAACAACATATATTTGAAAGAGAACATAGAGGAATACTTACAGCAAGTCCTATTACTGATATTAAAATAACTTTAATTAAAGGCAGAAGTCATGAAAAACATACAGAAGGTGGAGATTTTAGAGAAGCTACTTATAGAGCTTTGAGACAAGGACTTGAAAAAGCAGATAATATTTTATTGGAGCCATTTTATGAATTTAAAATAAAAACAGACATTGATTTTATAGGGAAAATAATTACTGATATACAAAAATTAAATGGAAGTTTTGAAGTACCTGAAATATCAAATAAGAAAGTTATAATTAATGGAAAAGCACCGGTATCAAGTTTTATGGGCTATTCAAAAGAACTTATAAATATAACAGGAGGAAAAGCAAGTATAGATTTAAGATTTTATGGTTATGATAAATGTATAAATCAAAAAGAAATAATAAAAAAAATTTCTTATAATAAAGATAGTGATCTTGAGTATACATCATCATCAGTATTTTGTAGCAAAGGAAAAGGATATATAGTTCCTTGGTATGAAGCTGATGAAAAAATGCATTGTAAATAATATTATTATAGATAAGAGCTATATAATTAATTCTCATTATTTTTTTCTATAAAGATTTATTAATAAGAATAATAAAATTTGTAAAATCTTTTTAAAATATAAAAAAAAATAGTTTTAAAATTAGGATAAAGTTTATAAGTTAGTAAAAAAATAAGACTTTAAATTTTACTATTATCATGATATAATATATTGTTTTTATTTTAAAAAATCAAATAATTTTTTAAAGGAGTATAGATATGGAAAATAATTTACCAAATTGTCCAAAATGTAATTCTGAATATACATATGAAGATGGAATGATGTTAGTATGTCCAATGTGTTCATATGAATGGATACCAGAAGAAGAAAAAGTAGAAGAGGAAAATACAATAAAAGATTCAAATGGAAATATACTTAAAGACGGAGATACAGTAGCTGTAATAAAAGACTTAAAAGTTAATGGAAGTTCGTCAGTAATAAAAATAGGAACAAAAGCAAAAAACATTAGACTTATTGTTGATGCAGCAGATGGCCATGATATTAGTTGTAAAATAGATGGAATGGGTGCTATGAAATTGAAATCTTCAGTGGTAAAAAAAATATAATAATTATTAAATTAAATAATAAAGTATTATCTATTATAACTAGTATAAGAATTAATTTATCAGAAAAATTAAAAGTTGATGAATTAATGATATTAGCATAAAAAACTATATAAAGCAAAAAATATAGACAGGGATAAAAATATATGTAAAATATAAAAACTCAGTGATGTTCACTGAGTTTTTATTATGAAAGTTCTTTTTTTAATAAAGCAACAATTTCATTAGCTATTGTTTTAACTAATTCAGCATCTTTTCCTTCTACCATAACTCTAATTTTTGGTTCAGTACCAGAAGCTCTTACAAGAATTCTCCCATTACTATTAAGTAATCGTTCTTTTTCTTTTATAAATTCTGTAATTATAGAATTTTTATCCCAACTTAATTTTTTACTTTTTTCAACAGTTACATTTATTAGTTCTTGAGGCCAATCAGTTATACTATCTACTAATTCAGATAAATTTTTACCAGAATTTTTTATAGCTTGTACAAGTTGTAAAGATGTAAGAACACCATCACCAGTAGTGTTATAATCAAGCATAATAATATGTCCGGATTGTTCACCACCTAAGTTTAGTCCTTGAGCTTTCATTTTTTCGAGCACATATCTATCACCTACATTTGCTCTAATTAAAGAAATACCATTTTCTTCAAGATATTTTTCAAATCCCATATTACTCATCACAGTAGTGACTACTTTATTATTATTTAATTCCCCTTTTCGCTTCATCTCTTTAGCTAAAATAGCTATTATTTTATCACCATCAATAACTTGTCCTTTTTCATCTACAGCAATAAGTCTATCAGCATCTCCATCATAAGCTAATCCTATGTCAGCTTGGTATCCAAGTACCACTTTTTGCAAAATTGACGGATCAGTAGAACCGCATTTTACATTTATATTAGTTCCATTTGGGATATTATTTATTACTACTAATTCAGCATTTAATCTAGAAAATACAGATTGAGCTATTCTATAGGCAGCACCATTAGCAACATCTAAAATTATTTTAAGACCTGAGAAATCATCCTTTACAGTACTAACTAAAAAATCTCTATATAAATAGAAATCATCTTCAGAATATTTAAATTTTCCTACTTTATCACCAGCAACTATATGTTTAGTTACTTCTTCAATATTATCCATTAATGCTTCTATTTCTAATTCTTCTTCATCTGGTAATTTAAAACCAGTTGGACCAAATATTTTTATTCCATTATCTTTTGCAGGGTTATGAGAAGCAGAAATCATAATACCACCATCAGCTTCTTTTTTCTTTATAAGATAAGCTACACCTGGAGTAGGTAAAACTCCTATAAATTCGGTATTTATGCCCATAGCTGTAAGACCTGCAAATAATGCAGAACGTAACATATAACCTGAAACTCTTGTATCAGTTCCCATTACTAATTTTATTTTCTTTTTATTTGGATTTTTATTTTTTAAATGATACCCGAGAGCATACCCGAGTCTTAAAGCTATGTCAACTGTAAGTTCCTTATTTGCTTCACCTCTAATACCATCAGTTCCAAAATATTTTCTTTTCAATGTAAAAACCTCCTGTTTTTTTTGTATAATACTTTATATGCTATAAATCCAGTAATAATCCCAGAAATAAATCCCATAAATAAAAAAATAATAATAAAATATAAAACATATTTATATAAAATCTCAATATCTCTAAAATATATAAAATAACTGCTTATAAGTTGTCCTATATTATGAATAATACCAGCAATTGAACTAATAGCAATAATTGAAAAATATTTTTTATATTTAAATAATATTACCATAGAAATTAAACTAAATGTACCAGAAGTAATACTAATAATAAACCCAGGTGATAAAAAAGTTCCAAGTATAAAACTAGCTGTAAATACTCTTAAATAGAATACTTCTATACCCATTTTTATACCAAATTTATCAAATGCAATAAGTGTTGCAAGATTAGCAAGTCCTATTTTCATCCAAGGAAATGGCTTTGGTATAATTGATTCTATTAATGTCAAATATAATGCTAATAATACTAAAGTTATCATATGTGCAGTATTTTTTTTTTCTTTATCTAACATAATGTTGTCCCTTTCATTTCTCGAATTTTTTTAATGATAAAAAAGAAAATGAAAAGTACGCGTATTGATTAAAGTTTAAAAAGCCACAGAAAATTGTGGCTTTGAAATTATACTTTTAATTCAGCGTCTATTCCTAAATAATCTTTATATTTTTCAATAATTGGATTTATTTCAGTTTCAATAAAATCAATTACTTGCTCACTAGAAAATCCAATAAAATTTTTAGGGTCAAGAATTTCCACAAGTCTTTCTTTATCGATATTAAAATATTCATCTTCTAAAATTCTTTCTATTAAATCATTTTTAGCACCATAAATTTTAACTTGTTTTCCGGCTTCCATAGAATGAACTCTTATTCTTTCATGTAACTCTTGTCTATCTCCACCATTTTTTACACCTTCCATTATAATATATTCTGTTGCCATAAATGGAAGTTCTTCTTGTATTCTTTTTTCGATGATTTTAGGATATACTACAAGTCCATTTAATACATTTTGCCATATTATTAATATAGCATCTATTGCTAAAAATGCTTGAGGTATAGCAAGTCTTTTATTAGCAGAATCATCAAGAGTTCTCTCAAACCATTGAGTAGCTGCCACCATAGCAGGACTTGTTGTAAGAGATATTACAAATTTAGATAAAGCAGAGATTCTTTCACTTCTCATTGGGTTTCTTTTATATGCCATTGCTGATGAACCTATTTGATTTTTTTCAAATGGTTCTTCTATTTCTTTTAAATTTTGTAATAATCTAAGGTCATTCGTAAATTTATGTGCTGATTGTGCAATATTAGAAAGAAGAGCTAGTATTTCACTATCAATTTTTCTATCATAAGTCTGACCAGTTACTAAAAATCTTTTATCGAAACCAAGTTTTTCTGATACCATTTCATCAAGCTTTTTAACTTTATTAAAATCATGATTGAAAAGCTCTGCATAACTAGCTTGAGTACCAGTAGTACCTTTTACACCTCTAAATCTTAAAGTTTTTTGTCTAAATTCTAATTCTTCGAAATCTAATAATAAACTTTGAAGCCATGAAGTTGCTCTTTTTCCTACTGTTGTAAGTTGAGCTGGTTGAAAATGAGTAAATCCTAGTGTAGGCATATCTTTATATTCAAGTGCAAATGTTTTTAAAGAATTAATTACATTAATAAGTTTCTTTTTAATAATTTCAAGCCCATCTCTTATTTGAATAAGATCAGTATTATCACCAACAAATGCACTTGTAGCACCTAGATGAATTATAGGTTTTGCACTTTTTGCTTGTTCCCCAAAAGCAAAAACATGAGCCATAACATCATGTCTAACCTCTTTTTCTCTAGCCCGAGCTACTTCATAATTGATATCATCTACATATTTTTTCATTTCTTCAATTTGTTCATCACTTATATCTAATCCAAGTTCTTTTTCACATTCAGCAAGTGCTATCCAAAGTTTTCGCCAAGATGAAAATTTTTTGTTTGGTGAGAAATTGTATAACATTTCTTCAGAGCTATACCTTTCAGCTAATGGATTAGAATAAATATTGTTGTTCATAGTCCCTCCTAATTTAAATTAATTTATATAAAAGTGTTAAAAACTATATATTATCATATTTTTTAAAAAGAATATAAAAAACTGTACCTTTATCAAGTTCTGATTCAAACCATATTTTTCCATCATTTAATTCTACTAATTTTTTTACTAAAGGAAGACCAAGACCTGTACCTTTTTGTTTAGTCCCTTTGACTCTTTCATATTCTTTAAATACCATTTCCTTATTATCTATAGGTATACCAATACCACTGTCTTTTATTTTTATAATGATATCATTACCTATTTCATTAACATCTATAATAATATTACCATTTTCATGATTGTATTTAATAGAATTACTAATAATATTATTAATAATTTGATAAAGCATAGATGAATCAGCATATACATATATATCATCAATAACGTTATTTTCACAATTAATACGTTTTATTTCAAGCAGTGTTTCGTTATTTAATATAATTTCATTTATTAATTCTTTTAGATTATTTTTTTCTTTGGTTACTTCTAACTTTCCAGCATTTAATTTGTTTAAATCAAGTAAGTTATTAACTAACTCTTTTAAACGCATTGAGTTGCTATAAACTTTATTAATCATATTAGTTATATGTTTATCAATATTTTTATTGTTGATAATAATATTTTCTAAGAACCCAATTATTGCAGTAATAGGTGTACGTATTTCATGAGATACTATAGACATAGACATATCTTTTTTTGAGTTTAAACTATTCAAATGTCCTATTTCTTTACGTAGATTTTCTATTTCAATTTGTAATTCAGTAATATCACAACCAGTTCCATAATAAAAAGTATTATTATTTAATGTTATTTTCTTGATGTTTTCTTTTAAATAAATTATATCACCATTTTTAGTTTTATATGCAGATATAAAAGTAGCTTTATTTGGTTTATCTTCTAGTAAATTTAAAAACTTTTTATCTATAGAGACTTTATTGGAAAAAAACTCATCTTCATAAAAATTTTTAGGAGTATATCCTAAAAGGTTGTAAACATTTTCAGAAACAAATCTATATCCATAACCTTCTTCATATATATAAAATATATCACCAACGATATGACTTATTTCGTGTTTAATTAGTTTTTCTGTTTCTTGTTCTTCTAATTTCAATAAAAATTCACTTTCATTTATATCAATTTGAAAGATATCTACTTTTTTAGTGGTATTATCATTTAAATGAACAATAGCACTACTATCGTCAATTATAGTAATTAGTTCTGATAATTCATATTTAGTTAAATCACTTCGGTTATTTATTTTAAATAATTGAAGTGCAGATTTGTTTGCTTTTTTTATTTTATTATCTTTTATAAGAAATACAGGATTATTATTTATATTAAAAAGCTTTCTGATTAAGAGTTCTTTATTTTTAAAAATTTTAATATTATTTTTATTAAAAATATTTAAAAAATTATTCCAAATTATTAATAATGACAGTAAATATAAAAATTTTGAAATTAAATATATAGGAATGATTGGATAAAATCCATAAATTATTAATAAAAAGGTTGAAAAAATTTTAAATATAATTGATGGTTTGAAAAAAGTCATTTCATCAAAAATATTTGTTAATTTATAGACAAAATACAATTGAATATATATACCAAATATTACAAAGTTAATATAATTATATTTTATTCCGGAATATAAAAAATATGAGTTTGAGACTAATAAAAACGATTTTAAAATTAGATTTTTATCAAATTTTTTATTATTTTTGAGTAAATATATACCAAAAAAATAAATAACTATTTCAATGAAATTTAATGTATAAAAGAAATATATATCTAGTATATTATAAGCAATTATTTTTTTTAAAAATAAAAAAGAAATTAATGATGTAACTGCAAATGAAAAAACAAAATAAAAAAAGTAAAAGCGTTTGAGTAAGGTAGCTATTTTATATGAAATTATAGATATATTTATAGATATTAAAAAATAAAGTAATAAAAAGATAACAGTAAGATCATATCTATAAGCAGATAAATCAATAACAATTCCTAAACTCATTATAAATAATAGGAGGAGTAATAAGTATAAATAGCTCCATTTTTTCATAGAATTAACCACCCTTTTTTATTATATTTAAAGCAGATTTTAAATTATTAATATTTTCAGATAAAATTTTTATTGTTTTTTCAATATCTTTTTCATTAGTAAAAGTTATTTCAAGTTTTAGATAATCGCCCTCTAGATATTGAGGATAAATAGTTTTTATCTGTCTTTTTTCAATATTATTTAAAGTTTTTTTTAATGTTTTTAAAGAATTATATATAGTTGGATTTCTATATTCTCTAATATATTCAATAAAATATTTTGTATTTTCTTTTTTATTTTTTGAACTAAATGAAATGTTTTCTAAAAAGTCAATTAAATTAATTTGTTTTATAGTAGTTAGTTCATAAAAAAATTCTAAAATTTCTTTTAAATAAGAATAACTTAAATGTAGATTATTATTTAGAAAACTAATTAAAAATTCTTTATTTTCAAAATTATAAGTATCTATAAGTTTTTCTTTCATTTTGCCTCTCTTTTCATGATAACAGCGTCTTCGTTTGTATCTTTATAATAATTTTTTCTTATAGAAATATCTTTAAAATTAAATTTTTTATATAAATTTATAGCATTTATATTGCTAGTTCTAACTTCTAGCATAAAATCTAAATTATATTTATCAATAGAAAACTGTAATAAATGTGAAGCAACACCAGTTTTTCTATAATTTTTTGATGTAGCTATTTTAATTACTTCTATTATATCTATACTATCGTAAAGCACAATATACCCGATTAAATTAATATCTAAAAATGCGCCATATAAATGGTATCTATTATTTTTTAACATAGAATTATAGAGTTTTTTATCCCATGGTGTAATAAATGAAACTGTTTCAATATCTAAAAGTTGAGTGATATCATTAGATTTAAGTTTATTAATTTTTATATTCATATTATTTTAATAATCCTATTCTATTTAATGGCCAAAATCTTAGGAATGGTTTTCCTTTAATTCTATGTTCTGCCAAAAATCCCCAAACCCTTGAATCCATACTATTATTTGTATTGTCGCCAAGTGCTAGATAATAATCTTCGTTTATTGTGAATTTTAGAGTTTTACCATTTATTAATTTTGAAATAGTATTTTTATCATGAATATAATCAGGTACTGGACCGGTCTCTTTACCATTTATTTTAAAATGAATACCTTTAAAAAATGTAGTTATTCTACCAGGATGGTCGTAAATAACTTGTTGAAATTTTTCTATATCTATATTTTTTTCAATTAATACATTTTTTATATTAAAATCAGCATAAATTTCTAAAGTATCACCTTTTTTAGGTATTATCCATTCAACATTAGGTTGTAAATCAGCTAAATTAGAATAATTTCTTGTTGAAATTTTTTTATTATTTATAAATAGATAATCATCTTTAATTTGAACAGTTTCACCAGGAAGTCCCATAAGTCTTTTAGTATAGAGTACTTTATTATCAATAGGTTCCTTAAAGACAATAATATCTTCTCTTTTTGGTTTAGTAAATTTATAAATTACCATATTTCCAAAAAGTCTATCTTTTGGTATAATAGTAGGAATCATAGAACCAGTAGGCACTAAAAAATTTCCTAAATAAAATCTTTGAATAATAAGTACTAAAATAATAGCACTGGTAATAGTTTCAATAAAATCAACAGTTTTTCTTAGACTTGTTTGGTATTTTGAGTTTCTTATATTAAAAGAATTTATTAAAAAATTTGAAAAAGAATCTCTATATGATTTGATAGTAGCAGCAATTTGTTTTTCTTTTATCCATAAATAAATAAAAATTGATGTAAGAATAATATAAAAAATCCCATTTAAAATAATTTTTTTTTCCATTTTTTCTAGCACTCTCCTTTATTTTGTTATATAATATATTATATAATAAATACTTAAAATTTTCTATAAATTTTATTTTTTTCCATTTTTTTTGTAGGAAAAAAGGAATATTTATCGAAAATATAAAAAAGATAAAATTAATTAAAGGTGGTGGGGAATTGATGTATACTTTTTTAATAGTTGATGACTTTGATGGAATGAGGGATAGACTTAAGGTTATTTTAGAAGAAATTGGGCACAAAGTAGTAGGTGAAGCAGTAAACGGGAAAGAAGCAGCAGAGAAATATAGGAAGTTAAAACCGGATTTTGTAACTTTAGATATTACAATGCCAGAAGTTGATGGATTAGAAGCACTTGAAAAAATAATAGAATATGATGAAAATGCTAAAGTAATTATGGTAAGTGCTATAAGTGAGAAAAATTTAGTACTTCAAGCAATAGATAAAGGTGCAAGACATTATATTTTAAAACCTTTAAAGACAAAGCGTGTTAAAGAAATAATTGATGAAGTAATAGAATATGAAAAAGAATTTTTAGAGTTTTAAATAAAAAAAGAGGTATTATTATTAATGCGCACAAAAAAGTGAACACAGCATAAAAAAGCTGTGTTTTTTTAATGTTATTAATCTAATTTTATTATTATAAAAATTCAATCACTTTACAAGTAAATCTATATACTTTTTTAAAAATGTGATATTACAATTATAAAGAGTTTCTTACTTTAGTAAGCTGTAGAAGTTTTTAATCGGAGCATTGTCTGAAGTTTTTTTTAATGTATAAAAAATGCACCACCATTTAGTATTAGACAGTTTTTTCTGCTTATTAAATGGGGTGCATTTTCTACTAGAGCTATTTTTTATATGTTTTCTATATCTATTTTTTTTCCAAAGATTAGTAATAATAAATATACTGATAGTATAGCTATAGGAAGTACAAGATATATTGGTAATCCCATTCCAGCAGGAATGTAACCAAATACAACAGCTAAAGCGCCTACAGATAATGCGTATATTAATTGAGTTTTAGTATGGTCAATATGATCACAAGCTGAACCCATAGATGAAAGTATAGTAGTGTCTGAAATTGGTGAACAATGATCGCCAAAAACAGCACCAGTAAGAACAGCTCCAATAGTAACTATTATATAGCTAATAACAGCTTCTCCAGTTAAACCAGCATTCTGTCCAATAGCATTTGCTAAAGGTATAGCAAGAGGCATAAGGATACCCATTGTTCCATAAGAAGTACCAGTAGCAAAAGCTATACCAGAACCAAGTATAAATATAATAGCTGGAAGTAAAAATTTAGGAATACTATTAGATGCTAAATTTACTAGATAAACACTTGTTCCAAGTTCTTTTATAACAGAACTTAATGACCACGCAAGTAATAAGATTACCCCAGTTATTACAAGTGATTTCATTCCATGAACCCATGTATCAATAGCATCATTTATATTAAATATTTTTTGTGAAATACCCATTATTATAGCTACAATAGATGCAAATAAAGCAGCTTCGAATAAAACTATAGATGCATCAGAAGCTCCAAAAGTTTCTCTTATTGCAAACATCGAAAGTGGATTTGATTGAACTTGACTTAATAGATCTCCTTCAAGAGTAGATAACCCATTAAAATAAAATCCAATAAATGCAGAAATAATAAGAGTACCAATAGGTATGATAGCATTCCATATATTTAACTTTACGCTTTCATCAGGTTCAAGTGCCGTAGATTCAGCAGATATCATAGGTTTTGCATTATGTGCTAATACCTTTCCAGTTGTTCTAGCTCTATTTTCAGCTTTTAACATAGGTCCGAATTCTCTCATCATAATAGCGGACATAGGTATAAATGCAAGCATTAAGATATTATAAAATCTATAAGGGATAGTTTGAACAAAATAAGCATAAGCATTTATATTTTCAATTCCAATAAGTGAAAATCCATCTTTTATCAATGAAATTTCATATCCAATCCATGTAGAGATAATAGCTATTCCAGCTATAGGAGCAGCAGTTGCATCTATAACAAAGGCTAATTTTTCTCTAGAAATTTTCATTTTATCAGTAATAGGTCGCATGATTGGGCCAACAATTAAAGCGTTAGCATAGTCATCAAAGAAAATAAATATTCCAAGTAACCAAGTAATAATTTGTGCAGATACTGGGGATTTAGCTTTTCTAGCTAAGGATTCAGCGATGGCTTTAGCTCCTCCCATTTTAGAAACAAGAGCTACAAGTCCACCAATAGTTAATACTTGTAATACTATTCCAGCATTCCAAGAATCAGATAATGAACTTAATACATTTTTGATTATATCTAGAAACCCATGAATAAAAGAAAAGAAGAATCCTTTACCTTGAATATTTAATAAAAATGTACCAGAGTAAATACCAATAAATAATGATAAAACAACATTTTTTGTCATAAATGCTAATACAATAGCAACAATTGGTGGAAGTAGCGTTAATAATCCAAATTTTGTAGCATTTTCATTGCCACCAGCAAATGAAAATACAGAAATCACTAAAAACATTAGAGTAATTAAGTTAACTCTTTTTTTAAACATCATATAAGCCTCCTAATAAATAAAATAAAAAACCGGATATAAAATATATCCGGCATTAATATAAAAATTAATATTTTACCCGGATAGCTCATCACAAATAATTGTGACAGTGCTATAGATATTCTCTATAACCCCAATGTCAAGATTTTAGCATATCTTGCATTTCGGCAAAATTTCCTTTTGTTATATTTCATAGATTGCTAGTCTCCATATAACTACTAATAAATTTTGCAGCCTCTATCTCTAATTTTTATTATTGTCGTATTATAGCATAGATAAAGAATGTTGTAAACAGCAATATTGAATTATATATTATTATTTTCGATGCAACTTATTAAAAACGTCAAATATATTAAATTAGAGAGATTATTTAAAAAATATATACAATGTATTTATATAATTTATTATCAAAATTAGTACAGATGCTGTATAATATTTCAGAAATCGTATTTTTGAAAGGAGAATATATTTTGAATAAAAATCTAGAAAAAACAAAGAAAAAAATAAAAAAATTTAAGATTAGGAAAATAAGTGTCAAATTTAAAACAGTAACTTTAATTTTATTAAGTATGGTAATAATGTTTACTTACCTCTGTATTAATGATATTAAAAGATTAGAAAAATCTAATAGATTAACTCTAATAACTTTGGCTAATTTAAAAAATATTTCATTAGATAATTATATTAATTCAAAAATAGAAAATACTTCATTATTTTTAGAAAGTATTAATAAGAATTTAGCTTTTGGAAAAGCTTTGAATAATAGAGATAAACAAGAAATAAAAGCAATTACGCAAAGTAGCTATTATCATTATAAAAATAATATAGGACTTAGAAATTTTATTATTATTGATAAAAATAAAAATTTATTATTTTCCTATATCCCCCCAAGAAAAACACAAATAAATAATGAGATTATAAATAATAGTATAAAAAATAAAAAGAGTAATAGTGGGCTTATAATAGGAGATAGAGGTCTTACAATTTACACAACGACTCCTGTTATTTATATGGCAAATTTTTTAGGAATAGTTATTGTTCAAACAACATTTGATATTGGTGGAGTAAATAAATTTATTCAAAAATTAAATAAAGATATTTTAAAAGGAGAGTATCAAGTATCTATTATTTATAGAAAAAACAATAAAAATAAAATTGCAATATCAAACTTTGAATCTGAAGTAAAAGAAAAAGAAGATATTTTTGATGAAATTCAAAAAGAAAATAAATATTTTAAAAAAGAAAATGATAATTTTTATGCTTATTATTCTTTAAAAAATTATAAAAATGAAATTATTGGTTATAAAAAATATAAAATAAATATAAAAGATGTTAATGATAAATTAAAAAAAGAAATACTAAGTACTTTAATATTTTACATATTAGTTACTTTAGTTGTTTCGATACTATTAATAATAATTATAAATAGAATAATTATAAAAAAATTGGAAATAATATTTAATATAATAAAAAAAATTGCAAATGGTAATCTTTTAGAAAAAGTAAATATAACTTCTAAAGATGAAATGGAGGACTTGGGAAATGAAATAAATAAAATGATTGATAAATTAAATGAAATAATAGAGATGTTAAAAATAGATACAGTTGATTTAGAAAAAAAATCAATTTATTTGAAGAATAATTCAACAGAATTAAATAAAGAGACAGAATTAATAAATGAAACGATAGAAAATATAACAGAAAGTTTTTTTGAGGTATCTGATGCCACGGAAGAATTAAATATAACAGTAGAAAAAAACGCCAAAATAAATGATTTTGTTATAGAAAATATAAAAACAATAAAAAATCAAAGTATAGATATAGAAAAATTAGCAAGTGATAGTTATATTAATATGGAAAACATAGCTATTTCAACACAAGAAGTAAAAGAAAAAATAGATGAATCATCATATTCCATAAATAATTTATCTGAAGAAATAAATAAAATAATAGAAGTTATGAGTAAAATAACTGATATTTCAAATAAAACAAATTTATTAGCTCTTAATGCAGCAATAGAAGCAGCAAGAGCAGGAGATGCTGGAAAAGGATTTGGAGTAGTAGCAGAAGAAGTAAAAAAATTATCATTAGAAACAGGAGATTTTGTAAAAGAAGTAGAAGAACTTTTAATTGATATACAAAAAAATATGAAAATTATAGAAAAAGATATGGAAATTGAAAAAGAAAGAACAGAAAATAATATTAATATTGTAGATAAAACTAAAAATACATTTATAAATGTAAAATATGAGATAGAAGATATAAGTACCAAAATAAACAATATTACAAAAAAAATAAATGAACAAGTAGAAAGTTTTAATAAAATCGAAGTAGGAATAAAGTCAATCTCAACTTCAAATGAAATGTTAAAAGAAAAAACAGAAGAGTTATCAGAAATATCAAAAAATAATTTTAATATAACTCAAAATATTCAAAATATCTCAGATGAGTTAAATAAAAAATCTAATAAAATCAAAGATATGATAGATTATTTTGATATAAATTAGCACTCGAAAAAAAGAGTGCTAATTTTTTTTGAAAAAGTATTGACAAATAAATAAAAAAGATGTATATTATTATCAAAGATTAGCACTCTATCATAACGAGTGCTAACAAGAGGTGAGAGATATGAGTTTAAATGAAAGAGAGCGATTAGTTTTAGGGGCAATAATAGAATATTATCTTACATTTGGAGATACTATAGGGTCGCGTACATTAGTAAAAAAATATGATTTTGGTTTTTCGTCAGCTACAATAAGAAATGTAATGGCAGATCTTGAAGAACTTGGGTATATAAAAAAAACTCATACATCTTCTGGAAGAGTTCCTACTGATTTAGGATATAAATTTTATTTGCAGGAACTATTAAAAATAAGAAAATTATCAAAATTAGAAAAAGAAAAAATAGAACTTGCTTATGAGAAAAGAATGTTAGAACTAGATACAATTTTTGAAAAAACTTCAAAATTACTTTCTAAAATGAGTTCATATGCAGCGATAGTAATAGAACCTAAAATAGAAAAAGAACTCGTAAAAAAAATAGAGATAATGCAGATAACAGATTATACTATAATGACAATAGTTATATTAGATGATTGTAGTGTTAAAACAAAAAAAATACATTTAGATTCAATGATAACTGATGAAGAAACAGAATATATAAAACAAGAATTAAAAAAAGAATTGAAAAATTCAGAAATAACATTAAGTCAATTTTATGAAAAATTAAAAAAAATGCTAGATAATAAAATATTTGAAAACTTTGAAGAAAAAGAAGATGAAAATGATGGATTCTTTATTAAAGGAGAGTCTAATATACTAAAAACATTAAACAACAATAATGATGTACTAAATATGGTAGATGTTTTTAATAAAAAGCAACATTTAAGAAATACTTTTGAAGAAATTGTAAAAAAAGGAAATTATGAAGAAGGTAAAGTATATATTTTGCTAGGAGAAGACCTTAATATAGAACCTTTATCAGAGTTTAGTTTTGTTTTTTCAACTTATAATTTAAGGGGTTCTAAAGGAGTAATAGGAGTAATAGGACCAAAACGAATGGAATATTCTAAAACAGTTAGTTTAGTAGAATATATATCTGAAGAAGTAAATAGAGTAATCCAAGACTTAAAAGGAGAAGGTTAGATATGAAAAAAAAGGATGAAATAAAAAATAAGGAGATATTTAAAGAAGAAATGGAAGAATTAAAACAAGAAGAATTAGAAAAAGAAAATCAAGCTAAAACAGAAGAGGAAACAATAGAAGAACCAAAAGAAGAAACAAATGACTTAGAAAAACAATTAGAAAATGCAAATAAAGAAATAGAAGAATTGAAAAATGCATATGCTAGAAAAAATGCAGAATTTCAAAATTTTGCTAGAAGAAAAGAAAATGAATTTGAAGAATTAAAAAAGTATGCTGCAGAAAAAATTATAGCAAAATTTTTAGAAGGGGTAGATAATTTAGAAAGAGCTATTTCTGCTTCTCTTGAATCAAAAGATTTTGATTCATTAGTAAAAGGGGTTGATATGACTCTTAATCAAATAAAAAACACATTAAAATCAGAGGGAGTAGAAGAAATAAAAGCTGTTGGAGAAAAATTTGATCCATACAAACACCAAGCTGTAATGGTAGAAAACATAGAAGATGTAGAAAATGATTACATCGTAATGGAGCTTCAAAAAGGTTATACTATGCATGGAAAAGTAATTAGACCTTCAATGGTTAAAGTATGTAAAAAATAAGATAATAAAAATAGTATAAGGATGTGATTAGAATGTCTCAAAAAATAGTAGTTTTAGAAAGATTTAATTTAGAAAAAGAATCAATAAAAAGTTTTAAAGAGGAATTATTAAAAAATAAGCCTCTCACATTAAATGAAATAGGGTGTGAAAATTATAGAGTGTTTATAAATCATGAATTACCAGATGAACTTATACTATTAGAGGAATGGGAAACAAAAGAAGATTACGAGAGACATTTAGAATCAAAACATGTAATAGAATTAATAAAAAAATATGATGAATTTAAAGTAAAAAGTATAAAAAAAGAAATATTGAATTTAATTAAATAAAGGAGGAATGTCAAAATGGCAAAAATTATTGGTATAGATTTAGGAACAACTAACTCATGTGTTTCTGTAATGGAAGGTTCAAACTTTACTGTAATCCCAAATGCTGAAGGAGCAAGAACAACTCCATCAGTAGTTAATATAAAAGATAATGGTGAAATAATAGTAGGGGAAATAGCAAAAAGACAAGCTATAACAAATCCTGATTCAACAATAATATCTATTAAAAGACATATGGGAACAGATTATAAAGTAAATGTTCATAACAAAGATTATACACCACAAGAAATTTCGGCTATGATTCTTAGAAAATTAAAAAAAGATGCTGAAAGTTATTTAGGAGAAGAAATAAAAGAAGCTGTAATAACAGTACCAGCTTATTTTACAGATGCTCAAAGACAAGCTACAAAAGATGCTGGCGCAATAGCAGGATTAGAAGTAAAAAGAATTATAAATGAACCAACAGCAGCAGCACTTGCTTATGGATTAGATAAGAAAAAAGAAGAAAAAGTACTTGTATTTGACCTTGGAGGAGGTACATTTGACGTATCAATACTAGAAATAGGTGATGGTGTAGTTGAAGTTATATCAACATCTGGAGATAATCATTTAGGTGGAGATGATTTTGACCAAGCAATAATTGATTGGTTAGTAAAAGAATTTAAAGCTGAAACTGGATTAGATTTAGCTCAAGATAAAATGGCTACACAAAGATTAAAAGATGCTGCAGAAAAAGCAAAAAAAGATCTTTCATCAATGATGGAAACAACAATTTCTTTACCATTTATTACAATGGACGCAACAGGACCTAAACATTTAGAAAAAAAATTAACTAGAGCATTATTTAATGAATTAACTAAAGGATTAGTAGAAAAAACACAAGGACCTACAAAAAGAGCATTAGAAGATGCTGGACTTTCAGTATCTGATATAGATGAAATATTATTAGTTGGTGGATCTACAAGAATACCAGCAGTTCAAGAGTGGGTAGAAGGATATTTTGGGAAAAAAGCTAATAAAAGTATAAACCCTGATGAAGTGGTAGCTTCTGGAGCTGCTATTCAAGGTGGAGTTTTAATGGGAGATGTAAAAGATGTATTACTTCTTGATGTTACTCCATTATCACTTGGAATTGAAACTTTAGGTGGGGTATTCACTAAAATGATAGAAAGAAATACAACAATACCTGTTAAAAAATCTCAAGTGTTCTCAACAGCAGTAGACAATCAACCAGCAGTTACAATAAAAGTATATCAAGGAGAAAGAGCTAAAGCTGTAGATAACCATTTATTAGGAGAATTTAATTTAGAAGGAATACCAGCTGCTCCAAGAGGAGTACCTCAAATTGAAGTAACATTTGATATAGATGCAAATGGTATAGTACATGTTACTGCAAAAGATTTAGGAACAGGAAAAGAAAATAAAGTAACTATTTCTGGCTCATCAAACTTAAGTGAAGAAGAAATAGAAAAAATGAAAAAAGATGCAGAACTTCATGAAGCTGAAGATAAAAAATTCAAAGAAATAGCTGAAGCTAGAAATACAGCAGATCAATTAGTGTTTGCTACTGAAAAATCATTAAAAGAATATGGTGATAAAGTATCTGCTGAAGAAAGAGCAAATATTGAAGCTGCAGTGAATAAATTAAAAGAAGTAAAAGATAAAGATGATTTAGATGCTATTAAAAAAGCAACTGAAGAATTAACTCAAGTATCTCATAAATTAGCAGAGGAAATATATAAAACAGCTCAAGCAGATCAAGCTGGACAACAAGCACAACCTGAAGAAGATAAAAAATCTGATGACGATGTACAAGATGCTGAAATAGTTGATTAATTAAAGAGGGGATAGAGCGAACTCTATCCCTTATTTTAAAGTATAAATAATTAAAATAGATTGATTAAAATTATCTTTGATAGTGAGTTTAAATAAAAACTTTATTATATTTCAATTAAAATTTTAATCAATTATTTAGTTGTTTTTTGCTTTAAATTTATAAAAAAGGGGTGTAACTTTATGATAGAATTAAAATTAATGTCAGAAGAAGACTTTCAAATCATAAAAGGAAAAATGATAGCAGATTATTCTAAATCCAAAGTAAATATAGGAGTATGGGCAGAAGAAGAAGCTTTAGAACTTGCAAAAGAAACTTTTAATACACTTTTAAAAAATGGTTTAGAAACTAAAAAACATTATTTTTATAACATTTATAAAAATAATGAAAAAATAGGTTATACCTGGAATGCAGTTCCAGATAGAGAAATGTTTATTTATAATGTAGAGGTTTTTGAAAAATATAAAGATATGGATTATGAAGATGAAATAATGAAAAAAATAGAAGAGAATGCTAAAAATTTAGGTGCAAACAGAATAACAGTACACTTATTTGGAAATTCAATAGAACTATTAAAAGTATACCAAAAAATGGGGTATCAATTAACAGATATAACTATTTGTAAAAAAGTATAAAGGGGATAAATTGATGAATAGTATAGAAAATAGTTTTTTAAAACTAGAAATAGCAAATAAAGGTGCTGAAATAAAAAAAATAATTAATAAAAAAAATAATCAAAATTATATTTGGAAAGGTGATAGTAATTATTGGGGGAAAACAGCACCAGTATTATTTCCTTTTATTGGCGGGCAAAAAAATGGAAAATTTATTGTGGAAGGGAAAGAATATTCACAATTAAAACACGGATTTGCTAGAGATAATGACTTTAAAATAATAGAAAAAAATGATACAAAAATAAAATATCTTTTTTCTTATTCAGAAGAGACATTAAAACAATATCCTTTTAAATTTAATTTTTATATTACATATACATTAGAAAAAAATAGAATAAAAACAGAATATTTAATAGAAAATATTGATGATAAAGAAATGTATTTTTCTATAGGCGCACATCCAGCATTTTCACTTTTTGTAAATGAAGAGATAAAATATGAAGATTATTATTTAGAATTTGAAAAAGAAGAAGAGATTAAATCATTTATAATAGACGGTGTTTTATTAAAAAAAGAAAAAATAGATTTAGGAAAAACTAAAATACTTGAATTAAAAAAAGATACATTTAAAAATGATGCATTTGTATTTGAAAATCTTAAGTCAAAAGAAATAACTCTAAAAAATAAAAAAGATAATCGAAAAGTAAAAGTAATATTTGATGAATTTCCATATTTAGCATTATGGAATGTAGTAAATGCAGAGTTTATATGTATAGAACCATGGTGTGGAATAAATGATTTTGTTGATTTTAACGGAGAATTAAAAGAAAAAATAGGAATTGAAAAATTAGACAAATCAGCAAAATTTAAAAGAAAGTTAATTTTTGAGATAGTATAATTTTGGAGGAGATGAAAAATGGCAAAAAAAGATTATTATGAAGTATTGGGAGTTTCCAAAACTGCTAGTGATGCCGAAATAAAAAAAGCATATAGAAAACTTGCTATGAAATATCATCCTGATAAGTTTACCAATGCTAATGAAAAAGAAAAAAAAGAAGCAGAAAAAAACTTTAAAGAAATAAATGATGCGTATCAAATACTTTCAGATAAAGAGAAAAGAGCAAAATATGACCAATTTGGACATGCTGCATTTGATGGAATGGGTGGAGCAGGTTCTGGATTTGGAGGATTTTCAGATTTTGGAGGATTTGAAGATTTAGGAGATATATTTAGTTCATTTTTTGGAGGAGGATTTGGAGGAGGCTCTAGCAGATCTAGAGTTAGACCTGGAAATGATCTTAGATATAATTTAGAATTAACATTAGAAGAAGTAGCATTTGGAGTAGAAAAAGAGATAACTTATAGAAGAACAGGAACATGTCATACATGTAATGGAACAGGAGCAAAACCAGGAACAAAAATAAAAACATGTACTAAATGTAATGGAACAGGAAAAATAAGAGAAAGACAACAAACAATGTTTGGTATTTTTGAAAATGTAGCAGAGTGTGATATGTGTCATGGTAAAGGTGAAATTCCAGAAGAAAAATGTCCAACATGTAATGGAACAGGAGTAGAAAGAGAAAAAGTAACTAAAAAAGTAAAAATACCAGCAGGAATAGAAGAAAATCAAAGATTAAGACTTAATGGAATGGGAGATGCTAGTACAACAGGTGGTCCTAATGGAGATCTTTATATTTATATATCTGTAAAACCACATGATATATTTGAAAGAATAGATGATAATGTAATATGTGAAGTACCTATTAGTTTTGCAACAGCTTCACTTGGAGGAGAAATAGAGGTACCTACACTAGAAGGAACGGTAAAAATAAAAATACCAGCAGGTACTCAAAATGGAAAAGTATTTAAATTAAAAGGAAAAGGTATAAATAATTCTAGAGGATTTGGCAGAGGAGATCAACTTGTAAAAATATTGGTAGAAGTACCAACAAATCTTACAAGAGAACAAAAAGAACTAATAGAAAAATTAGATGAAACATTTAAAAAAGATAGTAAACAGCATAAATTAGGGAAAAAATTCAAAGATGCAGTAGATAAATTTAAATCAATGTTTGAATAATTAACAAAAAATAAGTAGAGTTTAGTAAAAAATTCTACTTATTTTTTACTATCTAAAAACAAATTATATTTGAAAAAAAAAAGTTACTGTGATATACTTTTTTATAAGAAAAAATACATTAATTAGGAGGAAATTATGTTAGATCAATTTATATCTTATGCAGCAGATGCAACACCAAATACATCAGCAGGTATAATAAACTTAGTTATAATACTTGTTGTATGGGGAGGAATTTTTTATTTTTTATTAATAAGACCAAATAAAAAAAGAGAAAAACAACATAGAGAAATGCTGTCTAGTCTTAAAACAGGAGATGTTGTAATAACTACAGGAGGAATAAAAGGAGAAATAGTAGCGATTACAGATGAATTTATTGAACTTAGAGTAGATAAAGGGGTAAAAATAAGTTTTAAAAAATCTGTAATAGCAAATGTATATAAAAGTAAATAATTAAGCGACAATATTTTTATTGTCGCTTTTTAGATAAAGGGGTAAATTGATGAGCAAACTAAAAATTGGTATACTTTATTTTCTATGTTTTTTATCTATATTTGGAATTGATATACAAAACATAAGATTTAATAATTCACCTAAACAAATAGTGCTAGATATTAAAGGAGAAGTTACTCCTAAATATAATGTAAATTATGATGAAGTAACAAGACTTATTTTTTTAGAAGTTGAAAATAGTAAAATAATAGAAAATATAGATAGAAAAATAGAAAAAAACGATGATTATATAGAAAAAATAGAAGCAATAGATTTAAATGAATCAACAGCTTTTTTTATAACATTAAAAGAAGATGTGAAATATAAAGTAACTACCTGGCATAATCCAACAAGAATTGTTTTTAACTTGCAAAAAGATAGTGATAAACCGATAATTGTAATAGATCCAGGTCATGGTGGACGAGATCCGGGAGCTATAAATGGAAAATATAAAGAAAAAGATTTAGTGCTTAGTGTATCAAAATATTTAAAAGATATTTTAAAAAATGATTTTAAAATTATTATGACAAGATCAACTGATAAATTTATTAGTCTAAATGAAAGAAGTGCTATTGCAAATAGACATAATGCTAATTTATTGATTAGTATACATGCTAATGCAAGCCCTTCAAAAACAGCAAGAGGATTTGAAGTATTTTATTATTCAAAAAATCAATCTGAATATGCAAAACAACTCGCACAATTTGAAAATAGTGTAGAAGAAAAATTTGGTGGAAATATTACAGCAACGGATTTAATAGTAAATGATATATTGTATAGACAAAATCAGGAAAGATCTGCTTTTTTAGCAAATCAACTTATTGATTATTATCCAAAACAATTAAATATGATCAAAAGAGGAAGTCATGGTGCTAATTTAGCAGTTCTTAGAGGAACTAATGCTCCTTCGATACTTATAGAACTAGGGTTTATAACAAATAATAGTGAAGCGAGTAAAATGTTTAGAAGGGAAAATCAAAAAAAAATGGCACAGAGTATCGCAAAAATAGTAAAAGAATATTTTAAAAAATAGTGAGGAGAAAAATTGAAAAAGTATGTTGTATTAAATATATTAATAGGAATATTGTTGTTAATTTCAATATATTTTCATAAAAAATATGTTTTAGACTATGATTTTACTAAAACAAAAAAAATATATTCAAAAGAGGATAAAATAAAAAAAATAGAATATGAAAGTGTAGATATATATATTCCAGATATAACTTTTAGTAAATTAATTCCTATAAGAACAAAAATTGAAAAAACACAGAATATAACTAAAAAAATACGAATTATTTATAGAGAAATAGTTGATAGCACACAAAATTTACCACAAACTTTTCTAGATAAAAATATTGTTTTAAAAAATATTTTTATTGAAAAAGAAATTTTATATCTAAATTTTAATAAAAAAATAGTAGAAAATATAAAAAATGAAAAACAAGAACTTTTGATTATATATTCATTGGTAAATACTTTTACAAGTATTGAAGGTATTGAAAAAGTTAAGTTCTTAATAGAAAATGAAGAGAAAGAAAAGCTGAGATTTTATAATATAACAAATTATTTTGAAAAAGATTTAACTATTTAAAAAAAGGAGAAAAAAATGCTTTTTATAATAGGAATTTTATTTATATCAGTTGTAATATTTTTTGTGTACTTAACAATTTTTTATGGTAGACAGGTAATAATAGGCGATGCTGAAAATTTTTATAAAGCAGGCGATGTAGAAAAAGCAATAGAGAATTTAAAAAATTATAAGTCGACTAGACCAAATGATGTAAAAGCTAGGTTACTTCTTGCAAAAATATATTATGAACAAGGTAATACAGTAGAAAGTTTAAAAGAATATATAAGTGTATCATTAAATCAAAAGGCAACTCCAGAAGAAAAAGGGGATGCTTATGCAATGATAACTAAAATGTATTTAGATAAAAAAGATTATAATAAAGCAATCGAATATGTAATAAATGGTCTAAAAGTTAATAATAAAAACCCTTTATTATTTTGTTATTTAGGTAAAATATATAGTATTATGGGAAAAGAAGCTAAAGCTATTAGGGCATTTAACGAAGCTTTGATGCTAGATAGATCACATATTCTCACAAGGTTAGAGTTAGCAAAACTACATATTAAAACTAAAAATAAGTTTAAGGCTAGATTTCAATTAAAAAAAATCATCGAATTAGATCCATTTAATGATGAAGCGAAATATGAACTGGCAAAAATTCATTATGAAGAAGATGAATTAGAAGAAGCAGCTAAATTAATGGAACAATTAAAAGAAATAGAAGGAAGAGAAGAGTTATATTATACAGTTTTATTAAAATATTATATTGAAGAAAATAATATTGAAAGACAAGAAACTATAATAAAGAAAATGCTTGAACTTGAAGATATTTTTATGGCTGAAAAACCTTCACTTTTATATGATTTAGCTATGATTTACGAGAAAAAAGATAAATATGAAGAAGCGTTAGAGTATTTTAAATTAGTAAAAGAACATAATCCAAGATATAAAGATATAGAAAGTAGAATTCAAAATATAATAAAAATATTAAATCCAGAAGAATATGAAAAAATGATAGATGGAATAGATTATGGAATATTAGAGACAGATGATTTATTAGATTTATTCAAAAGTATAATAGAAAAATTAGGTTTAAAATTAGCTTATGAAATAGAAGAAAGTAAAGATAAAATAATGGCAATGGCAGTAGATCAATATAACCCTAAAGATAAATTTTTAGTACAAATAATGAATATTGATAGAGATATAACAGTAAGAGATTTACAATTATTTGTTGAACAATTTGAAATACATAAAGCTACAAATGGTATATTTATTACAACAAGAACATATAATGAACAAGCAGTAACTTATGCAGAAGCATTAGAAAATCTAGAAATATTAGATAAAATGCATTTATATGATTTAGTAGGAGAATTAGAATAATAAAAAACGGACCGAAGCTAAACTTAATATTAAGAATTTCGGTCTGTTAATATTTTTTGAATGAGGTGACATTATGATAGATTATAAAGAAAAAAATAATTTTATTAAAGAAAAAATAAAAGAATTTTCGACAGAAAAAAGATATAAACATATACTTTCTGTTACAAATATGGCAAAAAAATTAGCGATTCATTATAATGTAAACGTAGATAAGATAGAAACTGCAGCTCTTTTACATGATGTGTCAAAACATTTTACATTAAATGAGATGTTGAATTTTTTAGATAAAGAAGAAATAGAACAAGAATATTTATTAGGAGAATTATTACATGGATATGCAGGAGCTGTATTTTCTAGAAATTTTTTTAAAATAAATGATAAAGATATATTAAATGCAATAAAATACCATACTATTGGTAGAAAAGCTATGAGTATTTATGAAAAAATAATATATATAGCTGATGCAATTGAAGAAACAAGAAACTATGAAGGTGTAAAAAAATTAAGGAAATTAGCCTTTGAAGATATAAATTTAGCAATATTAAAAGAAGCTGATTTAAAAATAAAATTTTTAATAGATAAAAATGTAATAATTCATCCAAGTACACTTGAAATGAGAAATTATTATTTAAATAAAATATACGGAAGATAGGAGTAAAAATGATAGATAGAGAATTAGAAATACTAAGAGAATATTTAAAAATTAAAAAGAAATCAATTACAACAAATGAACTTTTTAGTATAGTAGGATGGTCTTCTAAGAAAAAGAAAAAAAATATAAGTATTATAAATAAATGGATTGAAAATGGAGAAATAATAAGATTAAAAAGTGGAAAGTATAATATACCTGAAAATGGTGGATATATAAAAGGAACTTTAGATGTGGTAAAAAATAGATTTGCTTTTGTTGATGGTGAAGAGTTTAGTGTTTTTATTCCAAAGTCAAAATTTAATGGTGCTTTTTCAGGGGACACAGTACTTGTAAAAATAACAAAAGAAAATAAAAAGGGAAAAAATAAAGAAGGTGAAGTAGAAAAAGTATTAAAAAGAGAAAATGATAAAATAATAGGAATTCTTCAAAGGAAACCTAATTTTGGATTTGTTGTACCATTTCAAAATTTTGGTAAAGATATATTTATCCCAAAAAATAAAATGAAAAATGCAAAAGATGGAGAATTAGTATTAGTTAAAATTACTTTTTGGGGAGATAATGAAAAAAAACCAGAAGGAAAAATAGTAGAAATATTAGGTGATCCATTTGATAGTGAGGTAATGATAGAGGCTCTTTTAAAAAGAGAAGGAATAGAAGAAAAATTTCCTTTAGAAGTAAAACAAGAAATTAATAAATTAATTTCTATTAATTATGAAAAAGATGAAAATAGAGTAGATTTAAGAGATTATAATATTATTACAATAGATGGTGCTGATGCAAAAGACCTTGATGATGCTGTATATGTAGAAAAAAAAGGAGAAAATTATCGACTTATAGTAAGTATAGCTGATGTTAGTTATTATGTAAAAGAAGGTTCAGCATTAGATGAAGAAGCATATAAAAGGGGAAATTCTATATATTTAGTAGATAGAGTAATACCTATGTTTCCAAAAGAGATTTCAAATGGACTATGCTCTTTAAATCCGTATGAAGATAAATTTACTTTTACTTGTGATATGATAATAGACAAAAAAGGTAAAGTGATAGACCATAAAGTATATAAATCAGTAATACGTAGTGTGGAAAGAATGACATATAGTGATGTAAATGAAATATATAAAGGAAATAAAGATTTAAGCAGTAAATATTCAAATATAAAAGATATGTTGTTTTTAATGTTGGAATTATCAAAGGTACTTAGACAAGTAAAAAAATCAAGAGGCTCTATTGACTTTGATTTACCTGAAATTAAAGTAGTATTAGATGAAAATAAAAAAGTAGATTATATAAAAACTAGAGAAAGAGGAGAAGCAGAAAAAGTAATAGAAGATTTTATGATTGCTGCAAATGAAACAGTCGCTGAAAAAATATTTTGGTTAGAAATACCTTCAATATATCGTACTCATGACAAACCAGATGAAGAAAGACTTATGAAACTTAATGAATCTCTTTCAAAATTTGGATACAATTTGCATAATTTAGATGAATTACATCCAGGGAAATTTCAAAAAATAATAGATGATTCAAAAGAAAAAGGTATAAATATGATAATTCATAAGCTTATACTTATGTCTTTAAAACAAGCAAGATATACAAAAGAAAATACAGGACATTTTGGACTTGCTTCAACATTTTATACACATTTTACTTCACCAATTAGAAGATATGCAGATTTAGTTGTACATAGGATATTAAATGATACACTTTCAAAATACCCTTCTAAAAAAAGAATAAAATACTTAGAGGATACTCTTGATGAAGTGGGGAAACATATATCTAAAACTGAAAGAACAGCAATGAGTATAGAAGAAGAAAGTATTAGAATAAAAGTAGTTGAATATATGAAAGATAAAATAGGAAATGAATATAATGCGATAATTACAGGAATGAATAAAAATGGTATATTTATGGAAACAGAAGAGTATATAGATTGTTTTTATAATGTTATTCAATCAAAATCATATCATGAATATAATGAAGAGAGTTTAACAATGATAGATACTGATAATAATATTACATATAAAATTGGGGATAAACTAAGAGTAGTGATAATAAGAGTAGATATGAAAGAACTTGAAATAGAAGTGATTCCGATAGAAATGCTAAATGAAAATAGTGAGAGTTGAGCTCACTATTTTTTTTAAAGCTTATTATCAAAAAATTGAAAAAACTAAAATTTGTAATAATAAAGAAAATATATTATAATAAGTTTTGAAAATATAATTTGGAGGTAATAAATTGAAAAAAATAATTTTTTATATTTTTTTGATATTAAATTTTATAGCAAATGCAGATTATGTATCTAAATTAACAATGGATACAAATGGAAATATTATTGATAGTAAAAATATTTATTTAAAACACCCAACAGCTTCTATTGCAAAGATTATGACATCTGTTATTGTAATTGATGAAATAAGAGCAGGAAATATAAAAATGGATGATAAAATAAAAATATCTTTAGATGCAGCCAAAATAGGTGGAAGTAGAATATCGCTTAATATAGGAGAAATAGTAACAGTAAAAGATTTATTGAAAGCAACGCTTATTCATTCAGCTAATAATGCGGCATATGCATTAGCAGAATACACTTATAAGGATGTAGATAAATTTGTTGAGAAAATGAATGAAAAAGCAAAAGAATTAGGATTAAAAGATACAAAGTATTATACACCTACAGGATTACCGAGTGATATGACAGGAAAAGGTATGGATATATCAACAGCTTATGATATATCAAAACTTTCACTTGAAATATTCAAGAATTATAAAGAAATAATGGATATTGTAAAATTAAAAACTGCTAAAATTAAAAATAATAGATATACAATTAAAACAAGAAATAATTTTTTAAAAAAAAATTTAGGAGTAATTGGATTAAAAACCGGCCATCATGATAGTGCAGGGTATAATATGAGTGTTATTGTAGATAGAAAAAATTTTGATATTATTATTGTACTTTTAGGTGCGCCAAATGAAAAAAATAGAGATGAAGAAATAGAAAAAGAGATAAACTATGTATATAATAATTATGAAATAAAAACTTTAGTAAAAAAAGATGATTTTATTATTCAAGCAAAAGTAATTGGTGGGAAAAAAAATACTATAAACTTGTATGCAGAAAAAGATTATTCGGCATTAATAAAAAAAGAATGGAAATTAGAAAAAACAGTTTATTTACCAGAAAATATTTATGCACCAATAGAAAAAAATAAAGAATTAGGAACTTATGTGATTAGATATAATAATAAAGAATTAGCAAGAATAAAATTAGTAAATAAAGAAAAAATGTTAAAAGGAAACTTAGTTGACGAAATTGTTAAAAAATTTTAGTTGATGAAATTGTTAAAAAATCAAAAAATCTTAAGAAATGAATTTGAAAATAAGTTTTTAAAATTAAAAAAAGGAGAAAAAATGTATATTTTAGGAATAGAAACATCATGTGATGAAACATCGATATCAGTACTAAAAGATGGAAAGGAAATTTTATCAAATATAATTTCGTCTCAAATTGATATTCATAAAGAATATGGTGGTGTAGTACCAGAAATAGCTTCAAGGCATCATATAAAAAATATTTCTTATATTTTAGACGAAGCATTAGAAAAAGCGAAAATAAAAATAAAAGATATAGACTATATAGCAGTAACATATGCACCAGGACTTATAGGAGCGTTACTTGTAGGAATTTCTTTTGCAAAAGGACTTTCCTATTCTCATAATATTCCAATTATACCAGTACATCATATAAAAGGACATATATATGCTAGTTTTTTAGAATATGATATAAGAGCTCCTTTTATATCTTTAGTTGTTTCAGGTGGTCATACAAATATTGTATATATTGATGAAAATCATAAATTTTATAATATTGGTTCAACTCTTGATGATGCAGTAGGAGAGAGTTATGATAAAGTAGCTAGAGTTTTAAATCTTGGATATCCAGGAGGGCCTATTATTGATAAAATGGCAAAATTAGGGAAAAATGTTATTTCAATACCAGAGCCAAAAGTAGAAGGATATGATTTTAGTTTTTCAGGTATAAAAACATCTGTTATAAATTATGTAAATAAAATGAATATGAAAAAAGAAGAGTTTTCAAAAGAAGATTTAGCTACTTCATTTCAAAAAAAAGTAGTTGATATATTATGTAAAAAAGTAATAGTTGCTGCAAAAGAAAAAAAAGTAAATCAAATTATTATAGCAGGAGGTGTAGCTGCAAATTCAGAGCTTAGAAGTGAATTAACAAATAGAGCTAAAAAAGAAAATATAAATGTGTTTTATCCAAGTTTAAAACTTTGTACAGATAATGCAGCGATGATAGCTGCTGCTGGATATTATAAGTTGAAATATCAAAATGATATATTTGCAGATTTAAATCTAAATGGTATAGCTAGTTTAAATATAGAAAAAGATTAGGTGATGATAAAATGAAGAAAATAATATTATATTTATTAATTTCAATAAATATATTTGCATCAGTCTCAAAATATGAAATAACTTCTTTTTTAGGTAAAAAAGTATATTTTCCTAAAAAAATATCAAAATATTTATCAGATTTATTAGAAGATAATAATACTGAATCTTATTATGAAATAGCAAAAGTTTATGCAGATATAGGCGAAAAAGAAGCTGCACTAAATTTTTTAAGGGAATATGAAAAAATATATCCTAATGAATATCTAAAAATTTCTAAAATATATCATGAGTTAGGAGATTATAATAAAGAAATAAAATATTTAGATAAGTATATTGAAAAAAAAGCTGAACAAAAAGAGATTTTGGAACTATACATGTATATTGTTGATTTGATTCAAAATAATAATTTAGCTATTGATATGACTAAATACAGTTTAAATAAATTTCAAAAATTAGAATTATATTCCTATGATTCACAAAAGTACTATGAATTTTTTCTTAACAATGAATGGAATACAGAGGAAAAACATAAATTGGTTGAAATTATAAAAAATAAGGATTTTGAAAATGATGAATATTTAAAAGCTATATTAATAAAAATTGCAACACCAAAAGAATTAAGTGAATTAGCTTATGCAAAAATAAAATCTTTAGAGAATAAAGAAGGATATTATGAATATTTTTTATATGAAGAAAAATTAGCTAAATTAACAGGATTTAGAAATGATTTAGAAAAATTATATTATTTAAAATACAAAAAATCAGAAGATTTTAATAAAGAATTTAAAAAATTAGAAAAGAGATATATAAGAGAAAGTGATATAGATAATCTTTATAAACTTTATTTTTTAAATAAAGATTTTAAGATAATGTATAATTTATCATTTAAAAATGAAGATATGTTTTATAAATTTTTTAAAGATAGACTTCAAAATGGTATATCTGATAAAGAGATTATAAATCTTATATCTTTTTATGAAAATAATAATGAATTTAAAGGTAAATATAAAAAAGAGATGATTAAATATAAATTAAATTATGTATTAAATGATGATGAAAAAATACAAATAATAGATGAATATATAAATAAAACTTTTGATAAAGAGCTTTTTTTAATGAAAATAGATATTTTAATAAAATCAGAAAAAAGTTATGAGGCTGAATTACTTTTAGCAGAAAAAATATTTAAAGGATTTGAAAATGAAGAATTTATTCAAAAGTATATAGAGATTTTAGAAAACTCAAATAGAATAGATGAATTGATGGCTAAATTAAAACTTTTATATAATAAAAAATATTATATTGAATATGCTATTAAATATGCTTATGATATAGACAAAACCTTTGAAAAAGATTTAATACAATATTATTTTGATAAAGGTGAATATGTAAAATTATTAATGTATAAAGAAAAGTTGAATTTCAAACAATTAGATTTTTTATTAAAAAATGGCTGGCAAGAGTATTTAGATATAGCATTAGAAAAATATGAATATCAAAAAGAGTGGATAATTCCAAATGAATTAAAATATTTTTATTTTAATAAAAATAATTTAGTTTTTGATGATTATTATAAAAATGAAATTGAGAAAAAAAACGAAAAAACAGATGTTGAAATGTATTACTTATATTTATATTATAAAAATAAAGGGAATATAGAAAAAGCTGAAAAATATTTTCAAATATTAAAAAGAAATTATTTGTTATAAATTATAAAATCTTTCCAAAATTTTGGAAAGATTTTATAATTTAATTTTTAAATATATTTTATTTTCATTAGTTAAACTTAAAATGTTTTTATAATTGTATTCTGGAATAGAGATTTCAAGAGAATTGATATTTGGATCAATATCTAGATAAATCAAGCTATTACTATCAGGTAGATATTTTTTATTATTAATATATACAGGTTTATAAAATTTTTCAGGGAATTCTAGAATTAATTTTTTATAATTATAATTATAAAAAATATTAAATTCTTTATCGCTTTCATCAGTTAAAAAGATATCTTTAGATGTAAAAATATCTTTATTTAAAGAGTTTTTTATAATGATTTTATATGATTCGAAAAGTGGTAAATTTTCAAAGATATAAAATCCATTTTTATTTGTAGTAGTGGTAGCGATATGTTTATTATCTTTATATAAAAATATATTTACATTACTTGCATATTCAGAATTTGCAATAACTCTTCCCTTTAAATTACTTACTTTTTTCTCTAATTTTATATAAAGGTTTTCGATAGAAGAATAATTTTTAATATTTTTAATAATACCATTAGTTAAATAACCATTTTTTGTTATTTTTAATATATTTATTCCTGAAGGAACTTTTACTTTGAAAAAACCTTTATCGTTAGAATAAATAGAAAAAGAGTTAATACTGTTATTTATATTTATAAGAGCATTATTAATGGGGTTATTTTTTTCGTCAATTATATAGCCAGAAATATAACCACCTAATTCTTTTAATGATAATTCTAAATTTTGGATATTATTTTTTACTGATAATTTTATATTATTACTTTTATAACCAATTTTTTCAATTGAGATTGTATAATCATTTTTAGGAAGTTCTATATAAAAATTACCTGTTATATTTGAAAATGTTTCAAAATTATTGTTATTAATATCAGTAAATGTTATTTTAGCACCACCAATATAATAGTTATTTGATTTTACAATACCTTTAACTAAAAGAGTATTCTTTTTCATTGAAAACAACAAAAAAGGTTTAGTATTTTCATTTATAATAATATTTTTATAAATAATAGAATTGTAAGAATTGATAATTTTCACGTCATATATATTTGGTAATATATCAATACTAATAGGCGAGTTATGATAATCAAAGCTATAAATTAATTTATTATCATTATAAAAATTTATGATGCTATTAAATGAAAAATTATTTAAATTCATACTATCTAAAAAATAATAATTATTGTTATTATCATATTTTAAACCAACAAATAATTTTTTTGAATTCATATTTTTTTTAATAAGCATTATATTTATATTATTAGTGTTATTTGAAACAAATATTTTTTTATTAATATATCCATTTTTTGAAATAGAAACAAAAAATTCATTATTAGGGATTTCTACTTTTAAATAACCATTAAAATCAGTTGAATAATAAGTATTATCAATAATAATACTTGCAGCAGAAATAGGTGAATAGTTTTCATTAAAAACATAAATATTATATTCTTTTGCAAATAAAAAAATATTTATTATAAAAAAGAGGATAAAAATATTTTTTTTCATTAAAAAAACCTCCGTATTGTACTTTCAAAAAAAATTATGGTATAATTTATTTGATAAATTAGTTTATCATTTTTTCTATTTATTATCAAGGAGGAACCTTGTATGAAGGTGAGTATAAAAAGTAAATTTTCGATAATTATTATTTTTACAAGTATTTTATCGTTAATTTTTGCTTATTTAATTTCAAGTGAAGTTATTTATAGAAATTTAGAACAAGAAAATAAAAGTAAAATAGAAGAAAAAATTAATTATATACAATATGAATTATATGAATTCAAAGAAAATTTTAGACGTGAAACTGAAATGATGTCTAAAAATATTGACCTTATTAGATTATTAAATAAAGCAGATATTGGATATAATATAAGAAAAGAAGAGTATAATAATCTTTATAATTATTATAATACTCTCACAAGTAATTATAAAAATTTTGATATAGCTATATATAGTAGTAAACAAGATTTAATATTTACTAAAGGATTTAAAAAAAATGAAAAAATAGATTTTAATGAAGAAGGAATAAGATATAAAAAATTAGGAAATGACTTATACATATATTCTATTGTATCTATAGATATGAATAAATATATGGGAACTATTGTATATAGATACAAGATATCAGAAAAAGAGATTTATAGATATAAAAATATTTTTGTAACAGAAGTGATTTTATTTGACAAAAATAAAGTAATAAAAGGGACCTTAAAAAAGGATAGTATACTTCAATTTAGAAAGGATAATTATTTAGAAATTGGAGAAAAAATATATTTTTATAAATTAATAGATATTGAAAATATAGATAGTTTAAAGTGGTTATTTCTTTTTGACGTAACTAAATTATTTAGTGATATACAAAAAATAACAAGTTATCTTTTTATTGCTATGTTTTTAGTATTTTCTCTTATATTTTTAATTTCTACAACAATGCTAAATCTTGTAGTAGATTCAATAAAGGAACTTACTAATAAAATAAATTCATTAAAAGAGGGGAATCTTGATATTAACTTGGGGAAATTAAAACTATCTGGAGATGAAATAGGTATACTTGCCAGAGATTTTGAAGCAATGACAATAACTTTAAGAGATAAAATAAATGAATTAGAAGAAGCAAATAATAATAATAAACATTATTCTCAAAGATTAGAATTAATGAATAAAGAGATGAAAGAAACTCAAAAGAAAATGCAGGAAAAAAATGAAAATATTGATAGAATAAATAAATTATTAAATAATAGAATATCAGAGATAACAAATATATATTATTTAATTGTAAATGTTTCAAAATATATTATAGATGATAATTTTTATGAAATTGTAATAAAAGGAATTAGGGAAGGACTTATTCTTAGAAAAGTAGCTATTTATATAGTAAAAGAAGAAAGTAAAGATATAGTTTTAACTAAAAGCTTTGGAATAGGCAATCCACCAGATATTTTAGAAATTTGGGATTATATTGATTATATAAAAAAAAGAGATATAGTTTTAGCTAGTGATATTATTGATTTATCTTATTATAAAGAATTTAAAGAACCTTATGTTGTACCATTATTTAGTGAAAAAAGTGAATCAAAAGATTTATACGGTATTTTATTAGTAGATGATGGAAAAAAATTAGAACAAGAAACAAAAAAATCTCTTATTACATATGTAAAAACAATTTTATTAGCACTTGAAAATAGAAAATTATATTTAAAACTTATTAAAGAAAATCAAAAATTAGAAGAAGCAACAAAGGAACTTCAAAAATCAGAAAAAACTAAAAATGTATTTATGGCAAATGTAAGCCATGAATTAAAAATACCTCTTGTACCAATAAAAGGATATACTGAACTTTTGCTTGCAGGGAAAATAGGTAAATTAACAATAAAACAAAGAAAAGCTTTAAAAACATCTTTGAATAATATAGAAAGATTACAAGAAATAATAGAAAATATTATAAGTTATAGTCGAATTGAAAGTGGTAAGTATGAACTTTTAAATACGAAACTTTATTTAATTGATGTAATAGAAGAAGTATTAATGCGACTAGAAAATGTAATAGAAGAAGATAGAGTAATAGTAAGAAAAAATTATAAGACAGAAAACCCTATTATTTATGGAGATCAAGAAGCAATAAAACAAATATTTGTAAATCTTATATCAAACTCTTTAAAATTTTCTAAAAAAGATAGACTAATAATAGATATAATTATAAGTGAAGAAGGAGAAAAATATAAAATAATTTTAAAAGATAATGGAATGGGAATGGCAAAAGATAAAGTTAAAGAGATACTTAAAAGTTTTAGACAACTAGAAGAAGGAAATACTAGAAAATATAGAGGATTAGGATTAGGACTTACAGTAGTAGATAAAATTCTTTCAACATATAATGAAAATATAAATATAATAAGCGAAATAAATAATGGAACAGAAGTATATTTTTATTTTAGAAAATATATAGATAATAAATAAAAATCTCTATTTTATTAGGGATTTTTTTATTTTGTCGATAATAAAAAAGATAGATTTAATAAGTAGTATAAAAGAGTATTTATAAAAAAAAATTATTGCTATGGAATTTAGGATTTATTTTGATTAAATAAAATAATTTTACTATTTAGGAGGACAAAATTGAAAGTATCAGTAATTGCAGATGATTTTACAGGTGCTAATGATATAGGGATTCAATTGAAAAAATATGGATTGAAAGTAATAACTAAAACATATGATTCTAAAATTAGTATAAAAAGTGATGTAGAAATAATATCTACTGAAAGTAGAAATATTGATAAAAAAAAGGCATATGAAAGAGTAAAAAAAAGCTTTATGGAACTAAAAAATAGCGAGAAATTTTTTAAAAAAATCGATTCTACTTTGAGAGGAAATATAAAAGAAGAATTAAAAGCTATTCAAGAAAATATAAATAAACAAGAAAAAATATTAGTTATAGTAGGATTTCCAAATACTAATAGAAAAATTATAAATGGAAAACATTATATTAAAGATATACCACTTCATTTAACAGAATTTAAAAATGATCCCTATTTTCCTATTAAAACTAATGATTTATTAGAATATTTTGAAGGAGAAATTATAAAAATAAATGATATCAGAAGTAATAGACAAGAAAAATTAAAAGAAAAAATTAAAAGTATAAAATCACAAATTATTATTTTTGACACAGAAAATAATAATGATTTGGACATAATAGCTAAAACAATTATTGAATTAAAATTAGATAAATATATAGTAGGATCATCAGGAATTATGGAATATTTAATGAAATATTGGGGGTATAAAAGACCACAAATAGCAATAATATCAGGCTCTTGTAATGCTAAAAATATTGAACAAATTAAAGTATTAGAATCAAATAATAATATAGAAGTTATAGATGTTGATTTTACTAAAAAAAATATAGATATAGAAAAGAAAAAATATAAAAATGATATTTTGATTAGGAGTATAAAAAATATAAGAGATTATAATAAAGCAAAAGAAAATTATAAAGTAGTTGAAATAACGGATATTTTTACAGATATATCAAAGAAAATAATTGAAGAGAATAATATAAAAAATTTAATAATAAGCGGTGGAGAAATAAGTATTAATATATTAAAAAAAATGAGTATAGATTATTTAGAAGTAATAAAAGAGATAGAACCAGGAATAGCTTATTTAAAATATAAAGAATATAATATAATTACAAAACCAGGTGGATTTGGGAGTGAAAAATTTTATAAAAAAGCTTATGAATTTATGAAAAGTTTCCGATAAATAATAGTGTATAATATCTATTATTGAGGTGAGTAAAATGAAAAAAATAAAATGGGAACTTTTTATATTTATATTAATGATAATGTATTCTAAAAATGTAAATCTATATGCTGAAAATAATTTTAATACAATAGGAATTAGTAATAAAATATATGAAAAAATAATTAATTTTGTTAGTATGATTTCTACTTTAGATTTTATATATTTTATATTGGGAGTTTTAGCATTTAGTATATTTATATTATTTTCATTAGAACTTAACATTATAAAAAAATAAAATAATTAAAAACATTAATTAGTCGTTAAAAATAACGACTAATTTTTTTATCTTAATATATTTAGTTTTCTTGAAATACGCTATAAAATATGGTATTATTTTTTGGTATGTAAAAAATAAAAAGGAGTGGTATTTATGTTTAAAAAAATAAAAAAAATTTTTAAAAAAGAAAAAGAAATAGATAAAGAAATTAAAGAAGAATTAGAAAAAATTAAAGAATTTGAGGAAGTACATGAAAAAGTAGAAGAAACAATAAAAAAATTAGAAGAAGAAAAAACTGAATTTGAAGATTTAAAAGAAAAAGTTCAAGAGTTAGATAAAAAATTAGAAGAAGAAAAAGCAAATGAAGTATTTGAAAAATTAGAAAAAGAAAAAGAGATAAGAGAAACAGAAACAAAAATAATGGCAGAAAAAGAATTAGTAGAAAAAAAAGAGAATGAATTAGAAGAAAGAGCGAAAAAAAAAGGAATATTTGGCTCATTAAAAGAAAAATTATTTAGAAGTGTATCTAAAGATGGTTTATTTGGAAAAATTAAAACATTATTTAGTGGAAGAAGTATAATAGATGAAGAAATGTATGAAGAATTAGAAGATCTTCTTATTCAATCAGATATAGGAATGGATATGACACTTAAAATAGTAAAAAAATTAGAAGAAAAAGTAAAAGAATTAAAAATAAAAGAGCCAGAAAAGGTATATGATATATTAAAAGAAGTAATGAAAGAGTTTTTAATAAGAGAAGATACAGAATTAAAATTAGATAGAAAAGGTTTAAATGTTATATTAGTAGTAGGAGTAAATGGAGTAGGGAAAACAACTACAATTGGTAAATTAGCTTCAAAATTTGTAAAAGAAGGAAAAAAAGTAGTAATTGGAGCAGGAGATACATTTAGAGCAGCAGCAATAGAACAATTAGAAGAGTGGGCAAAGAGAGCAAATGCAGAAATAATAAAACACTCACAAGGGGCAGATCCAGGAGCAGTAGTATTTGATACGTTAAAAGCAGCAGAAAATAGAGAAGCAGACATAGCAATAATAGATACTGCAGGAAGGCTTCATAATAAAAATAATTTAATGGTAGAACTTGAAAAAATAAATAAAATTATAAAAAAACATCTTGGAGAAGGGGTTTTTTATGAAAGTTTGCTAGTTATAGATGGAACAACGGGACAAAATGGACTAACTCAAGCAAAAGTATTTAATGAAGTTACAGATCTTACTGGATTTGTAGTAACAAAATTAGATGGGACAGCAAAAGGAGGAATTATATTTTCAGTATCAGAAGAAATCAAAAAACCAATTAAATTTATTGGGGTAGGAGAAGGAATAGAAGATTTAAGAAAATTTAATGTAGACGAATATATAAATGCAATTTTTGAATAAATTTTAACAAATATAGTAAAGTATGCATAAACTAATATAAAAATAATATGTTTTGTATGTTATTGGTTTATATAATATATATTATATAAAAAAAGCTAAAAAAATAACAAAAGACTTTGAAAATATATATAAAATGTGTTAAAATTTACTTAACAAGTTTTAAATTGAGGAGGTAAATAATGGGAATTATTGAACAAATTAGAAGTAAGGCTAAAGCTGAATTAAAAACTATAGTTTTACCTGAAACTAATGATGAAAGAGTAGTAAAAGCAGCAGCAAAAGTTTTGGAGGAAAAATTAGCAAAATTAATCTTAATAGGAGAAGAGACAACTATTAAATCAAAAGCTTCTGAATTAAATATAAATATAGAGGGAGCAGAAATAGTAAATCCTAAAAATTATTCAAAGTTAGATAAATATATAGCAGAATTTGTAAAACTTAGAGAAAAAAAGGGAATGACAGAACAAATAGCTAGGCAAGTACTGGAAAATGATCCTAGATTTTTTGGTGCAATGATGGTAAGAATGGGAGATGCAGATGGAATGGTAGCAGGTTCTGATTCTCCAACTGCAGATGTTCTTAGAGCAGCAATTCAAGTAATAGGGACAAAACCAGGATTAAGAACAGTATCATCATGTTTTGTTATGGTATTACCAAAAGAAAGCGAGCCAGCAAAACTTTATGGAAAAGACGGAGTACTTATTTTTTCTGATTGTGGAGTTGTACCAAATCCAACACCAGAACAATTAGCAGATATAGCTACTTCAGCAGCAGCTTCAGCAAGATCAATAGTAGGAATGGAACCAAAAGTTGCATTACTATCTTTTTCGACAAAAGGAAGTGCAAAACATGAAGATGTAGATAAAGTAATTGAAGCAGGAGAAATACTTAAAAATAGAGCTGTAAATTTTGAATTTGAGGAAGAATTACAAGCAGATGCAGCAATTGTACCAGCAATAGCATCTAAAAAAGCGCCTGATTCAAAAGTAGCAGGAAAAGCAAATGTATTAGTATTTCCTGATCTTTCAGCTGGAAATATAGGATATAAATTAGTACAAAGACTTGCAAATGCAGATGCATATGGCCCATTATTACAAGGATTAGCAAAACCAGTAAATGATCTTTCTAGAGGATGTAGTGTACAGGATATAGTTGATATAGTTGCGATTACATCAGCTCAAGCAGAATAATAAAAGGAGAGGATTTTTTTATGAAAGTATTAGTATTAAATAGCGGGAGTTCATCTCTTAAATATCAAGTAGTTGACATGCTAAAAGAAGAAGCGATAGCAGAAGGTATATGTGAAAGAATAGGGTTAGAAAAGTCTCAAATGAAGTATAAGGCGAATGGGAAAAAAGAGGAAATACTTCATGATATGCCTACACATAAAGAAGCAATAGATTTAGTCTTGAAAACATTACAAGGTGAAAATGGGGTAATAAAATCAATTGAAGAAATAGATGCGATAGGACATAGAGTAGTACATGGAGGAGAAAAATTCGATAAATCAGTAATAGTAACTAAAGAAATATTAAAAGAAATACAAAATTTATCAAGTTTAGCACCACTTCATAATCCAGCAAATGCATTAGGAATAGAAGTATGTATGGAACTTATGCCAGATAAGAAAAATGTAGCTGTATTTGATACTGCATTTCATCAAACAATGACAAGAGAAGCGTATATGTATGCATTACCTTATGAGGACTATGAAGATTTAAAAGTAAGAAAATATGGATTCCATGGTACATCTCATTATTTTGTATCACAAGAAGCTGCAAAAGTATTAAATAATCCAGAAGCAAAAGTAATAGTATGTCATCTAGGAAATGGTGCATCTATATCAGCTGTAAAAGCAGGAAAATGTATAGAAACATCAATGGGACTTACACCTTTACAAGGACTTATGATGGGAACTAGATGTGGGGATATTGATCCAGCAGCAGTTCTTTATGTGATGGAAAAAAGAGGACTTACAGCAAAAGAAATGGATACAAGAATGAACAAAAAGTCTGGGATATTAGGAGTATTTGGATCTAGCTCAGATTTTAGAGATTTATCAAAAGCGATAGAAGAAGGAAATGAAAGAGCGAAAACAGCTTATGAAATGTTTGTTCATAGAATAAAATCATATATAGGTTCATATGCGGCAGCACTTAATGGAGTAGATGCAATATGCTTTACTGCAGGAATAGGTGAAAATGCAAGTAAGGTAAGAGAAGATGTATGTAAAGGATTAACATATTTAGGTATAGATTTTAATAGTGAAGAAAACTCTACTAGAAAAGATGGAATTCAAGAATTAACAAAAGAAGGGTCAAAAGTAAAAGTGTTTAAAATACCTACAAATGAAGAATTAGTAATCGCAAAAGATACATATTCATTAGTAAAATAATCACATATTAATATAAAATATAAAAATTAGCATTGAAGTTATAAAAAATATATAAATAAAAAATTAACAAAACATATGATTTTGTTTGACAAAAGTTAATAAATGCTGTATAACTATAGTGTATGCGTTTAATCATAATTAACATAAAATAATGATGTCAGTTTAATAAAATTATTAGGAGGGAATAGTAAATGGCAAAAAAAATGCAAACTATGGATGGTAACCAAGCTGCTGCATATGCGTCTTATGCATTTACAGAAGTAGCGGGAATTTATCCAATTACACCATCTTCACCAATGGCTGAATATACTGATTTATGGGCGTCACAAGGTAAGAAAAACTTATTTGGAGTACCTGTAAAAGTAGTAGAAATGCAATCAGAAGGAGGAGCAGCAGGAACTGTTCACGGATCATTACAAGCTGGAGCATTAACAACAACTTATACAGCGTCACAAGGATTATTATTAAAAATACCTAACATGTATAAAATAGCTGGAGAATTATTACCAGGAGTTATTCATGTATCAGCTAGATCATTATCTGCACAAGCATTATCTATTTTTGGAGATCATTCAGATATTTACTCAGCTAGACAAACAGGATTTGCTATGCTAGCAAGTGGATCTGTACAAGAAGTAATGGACCTTGCAGGAGTAGCTCATTTGGCTGCTATAAAATCAAGAGTACCTTTTATGCATTTCTTTGATGGATTTAGAACATCACATGAAATTCAAAAAGTTGAAGTGATGGATTATGAAGTATTTGATAAACTATTAGATAGAGAAGCTGTAAAAAGATTTAGAAATTCAGCATTAAATCCTGAGCATCCAGTAACTAGAGGAACAGCTCAAAATGATGACATTTACTTCCAAACAAGAGAAGCTCAAAATAAATTTTATGATGCAGTACCAGCAATAGTTGCTGAATATATGGTTGAAATTTCAAAAGTAACAGGAAGAGATTATAAACCATTTACATATTATGGAGCAGAAGATGCTACAGATATAATTGTAGCTATGGGTTCTGTGACTCAAACTATAAAAGAAACAATTGACTACTTAGTATCTAAAGGTGAAAAAGTAGGATTATTAAATGTACATTTATATAGACCATTCTCAGCAGAATATTTTATGAATGTATTACCTAGTACAGTAAAAAGAATAGCTGTATTAGACAGAACAAAAGAACCAGGAGCAATGGGTGAACCATTATATTTAGATGTAAGAAACTTATTCTATGAAAAAGAAAATGCTCCATTAATCGTAGGTGGAAGATATGGACTATCTTCAAAAGATACTACACCAGCACAAATTATAGCTGTATATGATAATTTAAAATTAGAAAATCCTAAAAATGGATTTACAATAGGTATTGTAGATGATGTTACTAATACTTCGTTAGAAATTAAAGATGAAATATCTGTTGTACCAGAAGATGTAAAAGAATGTTTATTCTATGGATTAGGTTCAGATGGTACAGTTGGAGCTAATAAAAACTCTATTAAAATAATAGGAGATAAAACAGATTTATATGCTCAAGGATATTTTGCATATGATTCTAAAAAATCAGGTGGAGTTACTAGATCACATTTAAGATTTGGTAAAGATCCAATAAGATCTACTTATTTAGTATCAAATCCTCATTTTGTAGCATGTTCAGTGCCTGCATACTTAGGAAAATATGATATGTTAAGTGGACTAAGAAAAGGTGGAACTTTCTTATTAAACTGTATTTGGGATAAAGATGAAGTTGTAAATTATTTACCAAATTCTGTTAAAAAAATATTAGCTGAAAAAGAAGCTAAATTCTATATAATCAATGCAACTAAACTTGCTGAAGAAATAGGATTAGGACATAGAACTAATACAATAATGCAAGCAGCTTTCTTTAAGTTATCAGAAGTAATACCTTTTGCTGAAGCACAAGAATATATGAAAGAATATGCTAAAAAATCATATGCTAAAAAAGGTGAAGATATAGTAAAAATGAACTATGAAGCTATTGATAGAGGAGCTGGCGAAGTAGTAGAAGTAACTGTTGATTCATCTTGGGAAGATTTATCTATTGAAGAAGCTTCATGTGGAACAGATACAGCATGTAGACCAAAACCAGAATTTGTATCTAAAATAGCTGATCCAATAAATGCTATAAAAGGTGATAGTTTACCAGTATCTGCATTTAATGGATACGAAGATGGAACATTTGAAAATGGAACTACTGCATATGAAAAAAGAGGAGTTGCAGTTAATGTACCTCATTGGGTAAAAGAAAACTGTATACAATGTAATCAATGTTCTTATGTATGTCCTCATGCAGTAATTAGACCATTCTTAATAGATGAAAAAGAATTAGCAAATGCACCAGAGGGTGTAAAAGAAAATACAATAAAACCAATTGGAAAAGGATTAGAAGGATTAGAATATAAAATCCAAATTTCACCATTAGATTGTACTGGATGTGGATCTTGTGCTAATGTATGTCCAGCACCAAAAGGTAAAGCATTAGAAATGAGACCTATCGGTGGCGAAGTAGAAGCAGGAGAACAAGTAAATGCTGATTACTTATTTAATGAAGTTACTTATAAAGATGATAAAATGCCTAAAACAACAGTTAAAGGGTCACAATTTGCACAACCATTATTTGAATTCCATGGAGCATGTGCTGGATGTGGTGAAACTCCTTATATTAAATTAATAACTCAATTATTTGGAGATAGAATGATGGTAGCAAATGCTACAGGATGTTCTTCAATTTATGGTGGTTCTGCACCAGCTACTCCATATTGTAAAAATGCTAATGGAGAAGGACCAGCTTGGGCATCTTCATTATTTGAAGACAATGCTGAATTTGGATATGGAATGCATGTAGCAAGTGAAACATTAAGAAATAGAATAGAAGTTGTAATGGAAACTACAATGGATAAAGTACCAGCAGAAGTAGCTGATCTTTATAAAGAATGGATTTCTAATAGAAATAACGGTGAAAAAACAAAAGAAATACAAAATAAATTACTTCCATTATTAGAAGGAGCAGATTTTGAAGGAGCAGAGGAAATCTTATCATTAAAAGATCATATTGTTAAAAAATCACAATGGATCTTTGGTGGAGATGGATGGGCTTATGATATTGGTTATGGTGGACTTGATCATGTATTAGCTTCTGGAGACGATATTAATATTTTAGTAATGGATACAGAAGTTTACTCAAATACCGGTGGACAAGCATCAAAAGCATCTCCTACAGGTGCAGTTGCTAAATTTGCTGCATCAGGAATGCCAGTACAGAAAAAAGATCTAGCAGCTATAGCTATGTCTTACGGATATATCTATGTAGCTCAAGTATCTATGGGAGCGAACCAAGCTCAATATTTAAAAGCTATAAGAGAAGCTGAAGCTTATCCAGGACCAAGTTTAATAATAGCTTATTCTCCATGTATTAACCATGGAATAAGAAAAGGTATGGGTAAATCTCAAACTGAGGAAAAATTAGCTACAGAATGTGGATATTGGCCATTATTCAGATATAATCCATTATTAGAAAAAGAAGGAAAAAATCCTTTACAAATAGATTCAAAAGAACCAGTATGGGATAAATATGATGAATTCTTAATGGGAGAAGTAAGATATGCTACATTAATGGCTTCAAATCCTGAAAGAGCAAAAGAATTATTTGCTAGAAATAAAGAAGAAGCTGCAAGAAAATGGAGACAATATCAAAGATTAGCTTCATTAGATTTTACAACAGAAAAAAAATAATTTAATATAAAAAGGAGTGCTAATAGCACTCCTTTTTATATGTTTTTAAATAATTCATTTTTATTATTGATTAGTTTATTATATTCTTCTAATAAAATATCTTTTGAAATAATATTTTTATAGTTAGAAATTTCAATATTTTTTAAAATCTCTTGTACAGTAATGTTTTCTAAATTTTTATTTAAAATATATTTTGTATTATTTATTTTGATTAAATAGCCGATATTTTCTAGATTATTAGCAAAATATAATATAAGATTAATTGGTAAATTATATTTAGTAGAAATATCAGTTATTTTTGTTTCTGTATTATTTAAAAAATTATTATAATATTCTTTTAAAATAAGTATTGAATAATATTTAAATTCTATGATACTTATATTAAATTCTTTTTTATTTAAATCATATTGAAGAATATAAATTATATGCATTCCAGATAAAATTATTATCCACATAATTCTTTGCCATATTAAAAAAATAGGAATAATAGCAAAACTTCCATATATTTTATTGTATGTGATAATTCCTATTTGGAATTTCAAAAAAATATATTGGAGTAATTGAAAGGAAAAGCCAGTAATAATAGCTGAAATAGTAGCGTATTTTATATTTATTTGTGTATTAGGGATAATATAATATAAAAAGATAAAAGTTAATACAGTAAAAAAATAAGGTATCAATTTAAGAGTGTTAATTAACAAAAAATTAAATATTGATGAATTATAAAAAAAACTCGGTATGTTTGTTTGGAAAAGAGTAAAAACTGCATTTGATAAAATAATGGTAATAGGAAACATTATTATAAGAGTAATATAATCAGTTATTTTTCTATAGATGCTTCTATTATTTTTTATATTCCAAATTTTATTAAAAGATTTTTCAATTTCTGAAAATATATTTATAATTGACCACAAAAGAGTAATAATACCAAACGTAGCAATAATGCTACTTTTAGTATTATTTAATAATTTAATAGCAAATTGAAGTAAGTATTCTATAGCATCTTTATATATTGGAAGAGCATTTATAATCTCTTTTTTTATAATTTCTTCAAACCCTATAGCTTTGGCTATACTAAAAATAAGTGCTATTATTGGTACAATAGAAAATATAGAATAAAAGCTAATAGAACTAGCTAACAAAGTGGTATTATCTTTATTATAATTATACAAGAAAGAATCAAGAAATTTTTTAATAAAATTAAATTTTTCTTTTATTTTATTCATTTTCCCTCCAAATTTCCATATTTTTTATCATAATTTTTATTAAAAATTTAAAATAAAAAGCTCAAAAGATATTCTTTTGAGCAAAATATTAAAATTCTAATTTATAGCCTACATTTAAAGAAATCAAATAATTGGTAATATGTATATTATCATCTGGGAAATTAGTATTTTCTGTTACGAAATAAGCATTAGATTGAGTAAGTTCATAAAGTATTTCCATACTTAAATTATCTTTTTCGCCACTTAATCCAAACCCAGAATATATTCCAATAGTTGTTTTATAAAGATATGGATATGAACCAACATCATTTATACTAAATCCTAAATTAGTTCTTCCACTAAGAGTAATACCAGCAATTTCTTTTGGAAATGTATATTTAGCAGAAATAAATATAGGATAAGAAGTCATTAAATCCATTGTACCATTACTACTTTGAGAAAGATCTCTATTTACTACCCCAAGAGGTCTAAAAGCAGCACCAAATCCAAGTTCTGTTTTATCTTGTATTTCAAACCACATAGTTCCTTCTAAACGAACACTAAAAGTTCCTGTATAGTTAGTACCATCTAAATTATAACTATTCCATGGTGCAATTCCAGCTTTACTCTCGATTACTAAGGAATAAGAGAAAGTAGATAATATTATTAATAAAGTTATAGTTATTATTTTTTTCATAATATCCTCCGATAAAAACACTTTCATTTATAAATAATATCGGTTTATTAAGTAAAAATCTTTATCAATAAAATGATTTTTTTAATTATATTATAAATTTAGTAAAATATATATTTTTATAAATACTTGATTTTTTTAGTTTAATGTGTTAAAATAGGATAGAAAAATATGAACTTATAAAAGAGTGAGCGACTGCTCACTCTTTTATTTAGTAAAAGTAAAAAGAGGTGAAAATGTTGGGAAAACAAATCGAAGAAAAAATTGAAAAGATTGTGGAACCATATTTAAAAGATTTAGATATTGAGTTAGTAAATATAGAGTATTTACAAGATGGAGCATATTGGTATGTGAGGATTTATATTGAAAAATCAAATTATGAAGAAAATATTACTTTAGAAGATTGTGCCAAAGTAAGCGGACTTATTGAAGATGACATTGATAGTATAATAAATGAAAAATTTTATTTGGAAGTGTCTTCACCTGGAATTGAAAGACCATTAAAAAAATTAAAAGACTTTGAAAGATTTGTTGGTGAAAAAGTAAAAGTTTTATTAAAGCATAAGATTGAGGATAAAAGAAATCTTACAGGTGTTTTAGAAAATGTAAATGGAGAAATATTAATTTTTAATATTGATGAAAAAAAGATAGAAATACCATTTAATGAAGTGAAAAAAGCAAATTTAGTATTTGAATTTTAATTCAATACTATTTAGGGAGGAAATAAAATGAAGAACAAAGAGCAAAAAATATTTTTGCAAGCTTTAGATGAACTTGAGAAAGAAAAAGGAATAACAAAAGAAAGTTTATTAGAAACAATAGAGCAAGCCTTATTAGCAGCTTATAAAAAACAATATAGTGAAGACGATAATGTAGAGGTTGTTATTGATAGAAAGACAGGAGATATTAAAGTATATTCTACCAAAGAAGTAGTTGAAACAGTTTATGATGAAGCTCATGAAATAGAGATAAAAGAAGCTAAAAAAATAGATAGAAAAGTTGAACTTTATGATGAAATTAAAGTAGAAATAAATTGTGAAGATTTTAGAAGAAATGCTATTCAAAATGGTAAACAAATTGTTATTCAAAAAGTAAGAGAAGCAGAAAGAAAAAATATTTTTGAAAAATTTAAAGAGAAAGAACATAAAATAATAAATGGAATAATAAGAAGAATAGATGATAGAAATAATATTTATATAGAATTTGATAAAATAGAAGCTGTTCTTCCTATGGTAGAACAATCACAATCAGATATATATAGAGTGGGAGATAGAATTAAGGTATATGTTGTAGAAGTACAAGAAACAGGAAAGTTTCCAAAGATAGTAATTTCAAGGAAACACGAAGGACTATTAATAGAGCTATTTAAAATAGAAATACCAGAAATAGAAGAAGGAGTTATTGAAATAAAAAGCGTTGCTAGGGAAGCTGGAAGTAGAGCTAAAGTAGCAGTACACTCTAGTGATGAAACTATTGATACAATAGGAGCTTGTATAGGTCAAAAAGGGCTTAGAATAAAAGAAATAGTTGATGAATTAAATGGTGAAAAAATAGATATAGTAGAATATAAAGAAGATAAAAAGAAATTTGTTTCAGCTGCACTTAGTCCAGCAAGAGTTTATTCAGTAGAATTATTGGAGGATGAAGTAACAGCAAGAGTATTAGTTGATCCGTCACAGCTTTCTTTAGCAATAGGGAAAAATGGTCAAAATGCAAGGTTAGCAGCAAAACTTACAGGAATGAGAATAGATATAAAAACATTAGGAGAGGCAAATGAATAAACATGTACCACAAAGAACTTGTGTTATATGTAGAGAAAAAAAAGATAAAGAAAATTTTTTTAGATTGATAAAAGTTGAGGGCAAGTTTATTTTTGATAAAAATAAAAATAAACAAAGCAGAGGTTTTTATATATGCAAAGCAAAAGAATGCTTAATAAAATTGTCAAAACATAAAAAAATAACTATATCTACTGAAGAAATGTACAAGATGGCAAAAGAATTAGAAAAAAATAATATAGAAGATAAATATATAAAAATATTAAATGTATTAAAAAATAGTAATTCTTTATGTTTTGGAATGGAAATGACTTTGAAAAATCAAGAAAAATTGAAAATGCTTATATTAGCAAATGATATTAATCAAAAAAACAGAGAAAAATTGATGAAATTATGTATGGATAAAAAAATTAAATATATAGAAGTAGCTACAAAAGAAAAATTAGGAAGATTCTTTGGTAAAGAAAGTATCAATGTAATTGGAATAATAGATAAAAAAGTAGCTAATGGATTGAAAACACTTTAGGAGGTGTTGTGTTTGAGAGTACACGAATTAGCAAAGAAATATAATAAGACAAATAAAGAAATACTAGAACTTTTAAATAATTTAGGAATAGAGGTAAAATCACATCTTTCAAAAATAAATGAAGATGCTCTAGAAATAATAACTGATGAATTAGAAACATCTAAAAAATCTGAAAAACAAAAAGAAGCAAAGAAATTAGAAGAAACAGTACTTAAAAAAGAAGAAAAAACAATTTCTAAACCAAAAGAAGATAAAAAAAGTCAAGGTACCAAAGAAGAAAATGATATTAAAGTAATAAAAATAATAGGAGATGAAATTACTTTAAAAGAGTTTGCAGAACAATTAAAATTAAATCCAACAGATTTAATAAAAAAATTATTCTTAAAAGGGAAAATGTTTACAATAAATAGTGTATTATCGTATGAACAAGCTGAAGAATTAGCACTAGAATATGATGCATTAATAGAAAAAGAAGAAGTAGTAGAGGAAAGTTTTGGTGAAAAATTTTCGTTAGAAGAAAAAGATAAAGAAGAAAATCTAGAAGAAAGAGCACCAATTATAACAATAATGGGGCATGTTGATCACGGGAAAACTTCACTTTTAGATACAATAAGAAAAACAAATGTAGCAGGTGGAGAAGCTGGAGGAATAACTCAAAAAATAGGAGCTTATCAAGTAGAAAGACATGGGAAAAAAATTACATTTATTGATACTCCAGGACATGAAGCTTTTACAGAAATGAGAGCTAGAGGGGCAGAAGTAACAGATATAGCCATATTAATAGTAGCAGCAGATGATGGTGTAAAACCGCAAACAATAGAAGCTATTTCACATGCAAAAGCAGCAGAAGTACCAATTATAGTAGCAATAAATAAAATAGATAAACCAGGAGCAGATCCTACAAGAGTAAGAACAGAATTAATGGAGTATGGTCTTATAGCACCTGAATGGGGTGGAGATACTGAATTTGTTGAAATATCAGCAAAATTTAATAAAAATATAGATATGTTACTTGAAACAATTCTTTTAACAGCTGAAATATTAGAATTAAAAGCAGATTTCAAAAAAAGAGCAAAAGGAATAGTACTAGAATCAAGACTTGATCCAAAACTAGGACCTGTTGCAGATGTTTTAATAAAAGAAGGAAATCTAAAAGTTGGAGAAGTGTTTGTATGTGATGAAACATTTGGAAAAGTAAGAGCTCTTATAAATGATAAAGGAGAAAGAGTTAATAAAGTATATGCTTCTCAACCAGTAGAAATATTAGGATTTGATACAGTTCCAAATGCAGGAGATGTACTTTATGCTATAAAAAATGAAAAACAGGCTAAAAAAATAGTAGAAGAAGTAATTAAACAAAAAAAATTAAAAGAACAAAATAGAACAAAACATGTTAGCTTAGAAAGTTTTTCTAAACAATTAGAAGCTGAAAAATTAAAAGAATTAAAATTAATTTTAAGAGCTGATTCTGGAGGATCTGTAGAAGCATTAAAAGATTCGTTAAATAAATTATCAAATGATGAAGTTGCGGTAAATATTATTCAAGCAGCAGCAGGGGCTATAACAGAAGGAGATATAATGTTAGCTGAGGCATCAGATGCTATAATTATAGGATTTCATGTAAGACCTACAACAAAGGCTATAAAAGCAGCTGAAAAAGCAGGAGTAGAAATAAGAACTCATAATGTTATATATCATATAACAGAAGAAATAGAAAAAGCACTTACAGGAATGTTAGAACCTGAATTTAAAGAAGTTTATTTAGGAAGAATAGAAATTAAAAAAGTATTTAAAATATCTAAAGTAGGAAATATAGCGGGATGCTTAGTTGAAGATGGAAAAGTAAGAAAAACATCAAATGTAAGAATTCTTAGAAATAATATAGTTATATATGATGGAAAATTAGCTTCATTAAAAAGATATCAAAATGATGCAAATGAAGTTGTAGCGGGACAAGAATGCGGATTACATATTGAAAACTTTAATGATATTAAAGAAGGAGATGTAGTAGAAGCATACGAATTAGAAGAGGTAAAAAGAACATTGAGATAATGTTTGAATTAGAAAGAAGAGTGAATGACTATGAATAAAAAAAGAAAAGCTATTATCGAAAAAGAAATAATGAAAGTCATTTCAAATCTACTTTTTTTAGAGATAAAAAATCCTAAAGTAAAAGAGGGAATGATATCAGTAACTAAAGTAGATATAAGTAATGATATGAGATATGCTGATGTTTATTTTAGTGTATTACCATATAAAGATGAGGAAGTAGACAAAGATAAAGTACTTCAAGGATTAAATGAAGTAAGAAGTTTTATGAGAAAAAGAGTTGGAGAAGAAATAAACTTAAGATATACTCCAGAGATAAGAGTACACATAGATGATACTATTTCATATGGTGTAAGAATATCAAAATTAATTAATGATTTGAAATAGTAGAGGTGCTGTTATGAAATGGGAATATAGTAAGGTGGATAATGAAACATTACTAAAAAAGGCTACTGAATTTAATAAAAATTTATTTTTAACAACTCTATTATTAAATAGGGGAATGGATAAAAAATTAAAAGTAGATGATTTTCTAAATATAAATTTTAGTAAACTTCACAATCCTATGGAATTTGAAAAAATGGATGAAGTTGTTGAAAAAATAATAAAATTAAAAAAAGAGAAATCTAAAATATTTATTTATGGAGATTATGATGTAGATGGAATTACTGCTGCAGCTTTTTTAGTAATTGTCTTTAGAAACATTGGGATTGAAGTAAATTACTATATTCCTAATAGAATGGAAGAAGGATATGGTTTAAACAAAAAAGCAATAAATGAAATAGCTACAAGAGAAGGAAAATTAATAATAACAGTAGATACTGGAATTAATTCTTTAGAAGAGATAAGATATGCAAAATCTTTAGGAATAGATATAGTAATAACAGATCATCATAAATTAGTAGAAGAAGATGATAAAACTATAGTGACTATTAATCCCAAATTAAGTAAAAATTATAAATTCAAATTTCTTTCTGGAGCTGGAGTAGCATTAAAATTAGCTGAAGCTGTATATACGGCATTAGATGAAGATTTAAATGAAATTTATGAATATATAGATATTATTATGATAGGAACAGTAGCAGATGTAGTTCCTATGATAGATGAAAATAGAGTAATAATAAAAAATGGATTAAAAAAAATAAGAAATACTAATATAAAGGGTCTTGTATATTTATTAAAATATTTAAGATTTAATAAAAAAGAGATAACGACAACAGATATTAGTTTTTTTATATCACCGCTTTTAAATGCATTAGGTAGAGTGGGAAATTCAAGAATTGGAGTAGAGTTTTTTTTAGAAGAAGATGAGTTTAATATATATGATATAATAGAAGAAATGAAAAAATTAAACAAAAAAAGAAGAGCTCTTGAAAAAGTAATATTTAATGAAATTGATAAAAAATATAATAATATAAAAAATATAAAATATATATTTGAAATATCAGAAAAATGGCACCCTGGAGTCATAGGCGTTGTTTCATCTAGGCTTTCGATAAAATATAATGTACCAGTATTTATTGTAAGTACACGAAATGGCGTAGGAAAAGCTTCTTGTAGGAGTATATCAGGGATAAATATATTCAATGTACTATCTCAAATTTCTCATAAATTTAATAGATTTGGTGGTCATGATTTAGCTGCGGGATTTGTAGCAAATATTAATGACTTAGAAGAAATAAAAGAGTTAGTAGGAGAGTATATTTTAAAAAATGGTGATAAAAAACAAAAAAAACAAATAAATATAGATAGTGAATTAAAATTAGAAGATATAAATGATGAAATATTAAGAGATTTACAAGAGTTATCGCCTTATGGACTTGGTAACCCAGAGCCACTTTTTTTAGATAAAGATGTAGTATTTATAAATACTAAAAAATTTGGGGTAGATAATAGACATTTTAAAACATTTATTAAAAAAAATAAAAAATTATATTCTGCAGTAGGATTTAATTTAGGGCATAAAATAGATGAACAAAACTGTATAATACAAAAATTTGATATAGTCTATTATCCTGAAAAAGTTTTTTATAAAGGCGAAGAAATTTTACAAATAAAAATAAAAGATTTTAAAATAAAAGATGAATTTTATAATATTTTCAAATAACTTTAAGGAGGAAACAATGTCAGTAGAAATCAAAAAATTAGAAAATTCTGTAGTAGAAATAACATTAAATTTAGAAGGTGAAGAAGTATCTAAAAAAAGAGAAGAGATACTTAAAAATATACAATCAAAGGTAGAAATGCCAGGGTTTAGAAAAGGTAAAACTCCACTTTCATTAATTGAAAAAAACTTTGAAGCAAATATTAAAGAAGAATTAACAGATGAATTATTAAAAGCTAATTATGAAAATATAATTGTTGAAAATAATTTAAAACCAGTAGATTATTTAAAAACTGTAGAAGTAAAATTAGAAGAAGATAAATTTCATGGAGTGTTTACTGTAGAAGTATTTCCAGAAGTTGAATTAGGAGAATACAAAGGATTAGAAGTAACAAAAGAAGATGTGAATGTTACTGATGAAGTTGTAGAAAAAGAGATTGAATCTATGGTAGAAGCTGATTCAAAATTAGAAGATGCAGAAGATGATTATACAGCACAAATTGGAGATACAGTTAACATTGATTTTGAAGGGTTTTTAGATGGTGTTGCTTTTGAAGGTGGAAAAGGAGAAAATTATCCATTATCATTAGGTTCAAAAACATTTATAGATAACTTTGAAGAACAATTAGTAGGATATAAAAAAGGGCAAGAAGGAGAAATAAATGTAACATTCCCTGAAAGCTATTTTAAACCTGAATTAGCAGGGAAACCTGTTACATTTAAAGTAAAATTAAATTCTATTAAAAAAAATATAAAACCTGAATTAAATGATGAATTTGCAAAAGCAAAAGGATACGATTCAGTAGAAGATTTAAAAGTTAAAAAAAGAGAAGAAATAGAAAATAGAGAAAAAACAAGAGTAGAAAATGAATTTAGAAATAAAGTAGTAGACGCAGCGGTTAATAATGCTACAGTAGCAGTACCATCTTCTATGGTAGCTAAAGAAACAGAAGCGAGAATAAGAGATTTTGAAAATCAATTAAAAATGCAAGGTGCTACATTAGAAATGTATATGCAAATGTCAGGATTAACAAAAGATGGGTTATTAAGTCAGTTAAAACCTTTATCTGAAAATAAAGTTAAAAGTGATTTAGTTCTTGGAAAAATTGCTGAAATAGAAAATGTAGAAGTAAATGAAGAAGAATTAAGTACAAAAATAGATGAAATAGCTGCTATGTACAATATGGAAACTGAAAAATTAATAGAAGAATTAACAAAAGCTAAAACATTAGAAAATTTTAAAGAAAATTTAAAAATAGATTTACAAATACAAAAAACTATTGATTTATTAGTAGAAAATGTAAAATAATTTAAATAAACTATAAAGGGCAGAAAATTTTCTGTCCTTAAATTCTAATTAAACACAACTAGGAGGTATTACTATGTATAATCCTATGGTAATAGAGAACACAGGAAGAGGCGAAAGAGCTTATGATATATATTCTAGATTATTAAAAGATAGAATAGTATTTATAGGAACAGAAATAGATGATACTGTAGCAAATTCTATAGTAGCACAACTTTTATTTTTAGAAGCAGAAGATCCAGAAAAAGATATAACAATGTATATAAATAGCCCTGGTGGAGTTATAACAGCAGGACTTGCTATATATGATACAATGCAATATATAAAACCAGATGTATCAACTGTTTGTATAGGGCAAGCTGCAAGTATGGGTGCATTACTTCTTACAGCTGGAACAAAAGGAAAAAGATATGCATTAGAAAATTCTAGAATAATGATACATCAACCACTAGGTGGGGCTAGAGGACAAGCTACAGATATAGAGATACAAGCAAAAGAGATACTTAGAATGAAAGAAATAACATCAAATATTATCTCAAAACATACAGGTAAAAAAATAAAAGAAGTATATAAAGATACTGAAAGAGATAATTTTATGAGCGCAGATGAGGCTAAAGACTATGGATTAATAGATAAAGTGTTTTATAATGACAGAGGTGAAAAGTAATGCTAGATAAAAAGCAACCGCATTGTTCATTCTGTGGGAAAAAAGAGAGTGAAGTATATAAACTAATATCAGGAGTAGAAGCGTATATATGTGATGAGTGTGTAGAAGCTTGTGAAGAACTATTAGCAATGGAGTTAGAAAGTGATGAAACAAAAGAGTTATCATCATTTAATAATGTGAATTTATTAAAACCAATTGAAATAAAACAAAAACTAGATGAGTATGTAATAGGACAAAATGAAGCTAAAAAAACATTAGCAGTATCTGTATATAATCATTATAAAAGAATATTACATAAAGATACGAAAAAACATGATGATGATGTAGAATTACAAAAATCAAATGTATTATTAATAGGGCCGACAGGTTCAGGAAAAACACTTCTTGCAGAAACATTAGCAAGAACTCTTAATGTGCCATTTGCTATTGCAGATGCTACAACTCTTACAGAAGCAGGGTATGTAGGAGATGATGTAGAAAATGTATTAGTAAGATTGTTACATGCAGCGGAAATGGATGTAAAAGCAGCAGAAAGAGGAATAATATATATTGATGAAATAGATAAAATTGCTAGAAAATCTGAAAATGTATCAATTACGCGAGATGTGTCAGGCGAAGGAGTTCAACAAGCGTTATTAAAGATAATAGAAGGAACTAAAGCTAGTGTACCACCTCAAGGTGGAAGAAAGCATCCTCATCAAGAGCTTATAGAAATAGATACTAAAAATATTTTATTTATAGTTGGTGGAGCTTTTGAAGGTCTTGATAAAAAAATAAAAGAAAGAACAGAAAAAAAATCAATGGGATTTGGTTCTGAAATTAAAAAAATTAAAGAAGAAAATGAAGGTAAGATAATAGAACAAGTTCTTCCGGAAGATTTAGTAAGGCATGGATTAATACCAGAATTAATAGGAAGATTACCTATAATAACTACATTAGAAAGTTTAAATGAAGAAGCTTTAATTAAAATATTAACAGAACCTAAAAATTCATTAGTAAAACAATACAGAAAGTTTTTTGAACTTGAAGATGTAGAGTTAGAATTTGAAGAAGAAGCATTAAAAAATATTGCTAAAAGAGCAATAGAAAGAAAAATTGGTGCTAGAGGACTTCGTTCTATAATGGAGCATGTAATGTTAGATTTAATGTATGATGTACCTTCTAATGAGAATATAAAAAAAGTAATAATTACAAAAGATGCAATTGATGATAGAAGTAAAGTTATTATAGAATACAATAATTAATTCTATGATTTAAAGAGAAAGGGAAGTGATAAAATGAAGAAAGCAGCATTTATACCAACAAGAGATTTGATAGTTTTCCCTGGAATAATAACACCTGTTTTTGTAGGAAGAGATAAAAGTGTAGCAACACTTGAAAAAGCGCTTATTGATGATAACACTTTAATACTTTGTATGCAAAAAGATGCAAAAAAAGAAAATCCAAAATTACCTAATGATATATATGATATAGGAGTTCTTGTAAATGTATTACAAACATTAAAAATGCCAAATGGAAATATAAAAGTATTAGTTGAAGCAAAAAATAGAGTTAAAATAAATAATGTAGTAATTGAAGAGGGGGCTTATTTTGCAGAATATGAGGAATTGTATTCAGAAAAAATAAGTGAAGAAGAGCAAGAAGCATTAAAAAGAAAAGTAATTGAAAATTTTGAAAAATATGCTAAACTTACAGGTAAAATATTACCAGATTTAATAATAAATTTACAAGGATTAAAAAATCTTGATAAAATATTAGATTTAATAACATCTAATTTACAAATTTCAAATGACAAAAAACAAACTTTATTAGAAGTAGTTAATATAGAAGAAAGAGCATATACTTTACTTGAAAGAATTAATCAAGAAGTTCAAATAGTAGGAATTGAAAAACAAATTGATAATAAAGTAAAAGAAAAAATGAATGAAGTACAAAGAAATTATTATTTAAAAGAAAAAATAAGTGCTCTTAAAGAAGAACTTGGGGAAACTGCAAATGAAAGTGATGAAGTAAGTGAATTTAGGAAAAAAGTAAAAAATGCAAAATTACCTAAAATAGTAAAAGAAAAATTAAATAAAGAATTAGATAGATTTGCTAAAATGCCATCATTTTCCTCTGAAGCTTCGGTGATAAGAAGCTATATAGAAACTCTTTTAGATTTGCCGTGGAATAAAAAAACAAAAGAGATATTAGATATACAAAAAGCTTTTAAAATATTAGAAGAAGATCATTATGGATTGAAGACTGTAAAAGAAAGAATATTAGAATTTTTAGCAGTTAAAAAATTAAATCCAAATATGAAAGGTTCTATTCTTTGTCTTGTAGGGCCTCCAGGAGTAGGAAAAACTTCATTAGCAAACTCAATTGCAAGAGCGTTAAATAGAGAATTTGTAAGAATATCACTTGGTGGAGTAAGAGATGAAGCTGAAATTAGAGGACATAGAAGAACATATATAGGAGCAATGCCTGGTAGAATAATAAAAGGAATAAAAGAAGCGGGGAGTAAAAATCCATTAATGCTTTTAGATGAAATAGATAAAATGGCTACAGATTTTAGAGGAGATCCAGCTTCTGCAATGTTAGAAGTACTAGATCCAGCTCAAAATATTCATTTTGAAGATCATTATGTAGATACGCCATTTGATTTATCAGAAGTATTTTTTATAGCAACAGCAAATGATTTAGGAAGAATTCCTATGCCTCTTAGGGATAGAATGGAGATTATTAATCTTAGTTCATATACAGAATTTGAAAAAAAACATATTGCTAAAAAATATTTAATCCCAGCTTCAAAAGAGGAAAATGGATTAAAAGATATAAATGTTAAAATTTCTGATGAAGCTCTTAAAAAAATTATAAATGAATATACAAAAGAGGCGGGAGTTAGAAATCTAAAAAGAGAGATAAATAAAGTATTTAGAAGAGTAGCAAAAGAAGTAATAGATAAAGATAAGAAAAGTCTAATTATTAGTGTAAATAATATAGAAAAATATTTAGATAAAGCTAAATTTAGACCAGATAAACAAAAATCAAAAGAATCTAGAATAGGGATAGTAAATGGACTTGCATGGACTGCTGTAGGTGGAACAGCACTTGAAGTACAAGCTATAAAAATGGAAGGTAAAGGTAAATTAACTTTAACGGGTAAACTTGGAGACGTAATGAAAGAGTCTGCTCAAGTAGCATATTCATATGTAAGAGCAAAACGACAAGATTATAAAATAGAAGAAAAATTTTATGAAAAATATGATTTACATTTACATTTTCCAGAAGGTGCAGTACCCAAAGATGGACCATCAGCAGGTATTACTATAACTACTGCAATTATTTCAGCACTATCAAATAGACCTGTAAGACAAGATGTAGCTATGACAGGAGAAGTAACTATTACAGGTGATATATTACCAGTGGGTGGAATAAAAGAAAAAATCATAGGAGCTCATAGAATAGGAGTAACAGATGTAATACTTCCTATTGATAATGAGCCAGATACAGAAGAATTACCTAAAGAAATAAAAAAAGATATAACAATTCATTTTGTAAAACATTATGATGAAGTAGAAAAAATAATTTTTGACAATAAATAAGGGTGGCAGTAGTCGCCCTATTTAGGTTAAAAGGGGGATGAAATGAAAAAATTTAATGTATTTGAAAAAATTGGAAAAGATTGGATGTTAATTAGTGCACAAAAAGAAGATAAAATTAATACTATGACTGCATCATGGGGCGGTATGGGAGTTTTATGGAATAAAGAAGTGGTTTATATATTTGTTAGACCTCAAAGATATACAAGAGAGTTTATAGATGCGAGCGAATATTTCACATTGTCATTTTTTGATAAAGAGTATAAAAAAGAGTTGGATTACTTAGGAAAAGTAAGTGGAAGAGAATTAGATAAAATAAAAGAAACATCTCTTATACCAGCAATAGAAGATGGAAAAGTGTATTTTGAACAAGCAAATATGGTAATATATTGTAAAAAAATATATAGACAACATTTAACTCCAGAATCATTTATAGACAAAAAAATAGAAGAATTTTATGAAAATGATTATCATATAATGTATATTGGTGAAATTGTAGAAATTATGGAAAATTATACAGAAGAATAAAAAATAGAAAAATAGGAGAGTAAAAATGGAGATTAAGCACGCTGACTTTGTTATATCGGCTGTAGAAAAAAATGGCTATCCAGAACAGTTAGAATATACAGAGTTTGCATTTGTAGGGAAATCAAATGTAGGAAAGTCATCATTAATAAATAGTGTAACAAATAGAAAAAAATTAGCTAAAACAAGCAAAACACCGGGAAGAACACAGTTAATAAATTATTTTTTAATTAATAAAAAATTTTATTTTGTAGATTTACCTGGATATGGATTTGCAAAAGTACCAAAAGCTGTAAAAGATAATTGGGGAAAAATTATAGGTGATTATTTACAATCAGATAGAAAAAAATTAGTATTTGTTTTATTAGATATAAGAAGAGTTCCTTCAGGAGAAGACTTAGAAATGCTTAGATGGCTAGAACATAATGAAGTAGATTATAAAATAATATTTACAAAAGTTGATAAATTGTCTAATAATGAAAAATTTAAACAATTAAAAGAAATAAAAAAGAAATTAGTATTTGATAATAATGATGTATTATTTTATTCATCATTAAACAATACTGGAAAACAAGAATTATTAGATTTTATTAAAGAAAATTTATAATTTTATAGAGGAATATAAATAAATTCCTCTTTTTTTATATGGGATTTCCTAAAATAAAAAATAATAATATGTGTATATATACAAAAATAAAAAAATGGTGATTTTATGAAAAATATTTATGAAGAATTAAAAATTAGAGATAAAGATTATAAAAATATAAAAAATAAGAAATATTATAAGATAGAAGAGTACAAAGAAAAAATATTAGAGGACATAATAGGAAAGATATATCTAGAAAATGAAAATAATAGTTATGAAGAAGTGATAAAAAAATATAGTAAATATTTAAATGAAAAAATTGAATTCCCATTAAACAAAATTATGTATACGGACAATAATACAAATATTGATGTGACGAATGATTTTGAAATAAAAAATAATTCTCTTATTATAAATAAAAAAACAAAAAATAATAATTTATTAAAAGAATTAAAAAATCAATTAAAAACATGTAATGAATTTTATTTTATAGTTAGTTTTATAAAAATGTCTGGACTTCAATTATTAATTAGTGAATTAAAAGAATTAGAGGTATTAGGGATAAAAGGTAAAATTATTACATCAACATATTTAAATATTACTGAACCAAAGGCATTAAAAAAATTATTAGAATTTAAAAATATAGAAGTAAAACTTTATGATGCAAATTTAGAAAGTTTTCATACAAAAGCATATATTTTTAATAGAAAGAAAAATATGAATAGTGTAATAATAGGATCAGCAAATATATCTCAAATAGCTTTTTTTACTTCAAATGAATGGAATGTAAAGCTTTATGATGCACCATATTTAGATATTTATAATGATGCAATAGAAGAATTTTATAGAATATGGAATAGTGATAAAGTGTATTTGTTAAATAATAACATAATAAAAAAATATGAAGAATTTTATAAAAATAAGTATAAAATAAATAGTTTTAGTATAAAAGAAAAAATAGAAGAAAATAAAATAAAACCAAATATTATGCAAACAAATATTTTAAAAAATTTAAAAGAAACAAGAAAAAAAGGGAATAAAAAAGCAGTAGTTATAGCAGCTACAGGAACAGGAAAAACTTATTTATCTGCATTTGATGTAAAGAATTTTAATCCTAAAAAACTACTTTTTTTGGCACATAGAGAAGAGCTTTTAGATAACGGGATAGATAGTTTTAAAAAAATAATAAAAAATAAAAATTATGGAAAATTAACAATGAATTATAAAGAGTTTGAGAATGAATATTTATTTGCTACAGTACAAACACTATCAAAAGAAATAAATTTAAAAAAATATAAAAAAGAAGAATTTGATTATATAATAATAGATGAATTTCATCATGCGAGTAGTAATTCATATAAAAAAATAATTAAATATTTTAAACCAAAATTTTTGTTAGGTCTCACAGCAACTCCAGAAAGAATGGATGGGAAAGATGTATTAGAAATATGTGATTATAATCTTGTTGGAGAGATAAGATTAAAAGAGGCACTTGAAAAAGAATTACTTGTACCTTTTCATTATTTTGGAATAACAGATAATAGTATAAATTATGAAAAAATAAAAAATAAAAATAATATGTATGATGAAATAGATTTAGTAAAACATTTAAATATAAATAAAAGAGTAGATTTTATTGTTGAAAAATTAAAATTATATTCTTTTGATGGTGATAAATTAAAAGCATTAGGATTTTGTGTAAATAAAGAACATGTAAAATATATGAGTATAGAGTTTAATAAAAAAGGATATAAAACAGAATATTTAATAGCAGATAATAGTATAAAAGAAAGAAAAAATATAATAAAAAAATTGAAAAATGGTGAAATAGAGATAATATTTTGTGTAGATATATTTAATGAAGGGATTGATATACCAGAAATAAATACACTTTTATTTTTGCGTCCAACAGAATCTATGACTATTTTTATACAACAATTAGGAAGAGGTTTAAGGAAGTCGAAAGATAAACATTTTGTTACTATTTTAGATTTTATTGGAAATTATAGAAAAAATTATATATTACCTTATGCAATAGAAAAAAATTTAGTTGGAAATGATACAAATATAATAAAAGATTTGAAAAGAAATTATCTTGATTATACAGAAAATTTTTATATTGAATTAGATAAAATTGCAAGGCAAAATATTTTAGAAAAAATAGAAAAATTAAAAATAAAAGATGAAATTATAAAAACACTTTATTTTGAAATGAAAAATATTATTAAAAATACTGATGAATTAAGAGAAATAGAATTTATAGATTTTTTATTTTATCAGCAATTAAAATTAGAAGATATTATTACAAAATATAAAAGTTATTTAAAATTTAAAAAAATAATAGGTGATATATCTGAAGTCGAAAGAAAAATATTAAATAATAAAGAATTGTTTTATTTGTTTAATTATTTTGAAAAAAGAGTGCCTATAAAGTATCCACAAGTAGTATATATAGTAAAAGAATTACTAAATAAAAAAGAATTGAGTATAAAAAAATTAGAAAATGATATCTCAAAACAATTTAAAAAAAATAAAATAGAATATATAGAAAGAGCGATTGAAGAGCTTTTAGAGGATGATATTATAGAGCCATTTCATAATTTTTATAGATTAAAAAATGTGTATATAATAGATAATAATATTAGAGATTATTTCATAAAATTTTTAGAATTTTTAGTTGTATATTATCAAAAATATTTTGATAATAAAGATCTTATATTATATAAAGAATATAGTAGATTAGAGTTACAGTATCTATTTTTATCAAATGTACCTAGAGGAAGTTGGAGAGCAGGTTATGCTATAAGTAATAAAGAAATTTGTTTATTTATTACTATAAATAAATCACAAGACATTCCTGTACATTTAAAATATGATAATTATTTTCAAAATCAAGATATTATACAATGGATAAGTCAAAATAAAACATCACATGACTCAAAAATCGGAAATATTTTTGTAAACCATAAAAAATTAGGATACAATGTACATATATTTATTAGAAAATATGAAAAGATTAATGGAATAATAAAAAAATTTGTTTATTTAGGAAAAGCAGAGTACTATAATAGTAATGGTAATAAACCTATGTATATTAGATGGAAACTAAATAATAAAATACCTAATAATAAATATTTAGAATTAATTTTATAATTTTTAAAGAGGTGAAAAATGAAAAGAAAAACAGCAAGAGCTATAATATTTATAGATGATAAATTATGCCTTATAAAAAGAATAAAAAATGAAAATGAATATTATGTATTTCCTGGTGGTGGAATAAAGAAAAAAGAAAAAGGAAAACAAGCAGTAATAAGAGAAGTAAAAGAAGAATTAGGTATAGATGTAAGAGTAATTAAGAAGATGTATAAATATAAATTTGGTGAAACTAAGGAAAAATATTATTTATGTGAGTATATTGATGGAGAGTATGGAAGTGGTAATGCAAAAGAATTTAATAACTATTTTAAAGGTAAATATATTGTAACGATGATTGATAAAAAGTATATTCCAAGTTATTTAATATATCCAAAAGAAATAAAAGAGAAAATAATTAAAGATTTTTTAGGAGAAAATAAAATTGGATAATAAAAATATAAGAAAAACTTGGATTATTAGAAAAATGGTAGAATTTACTTTGTATTATATACTTGTATTTTTTATTTATTTTGAATTAAATTATCTAAATATTAAATTTAAGGAAATATTTCTGATATTATCGCCATTTTTTATAATAGGAAATATAATAGATAAAACTCATAATAGAGAATTAAGAAAAATATTACTTACTATAGCAGGACATTATACATTTATATTTATTTATTTTGTATGGACACTACCAATAGTTATTATATTTAAGATGAATTTAAAGTATTATTTAATATTTTTTATAATTTATAGTTTATTTTCGTACATTAATAATAAAATAATTAAATTAAAAAAATATAGAGTATTTAGTAAAAAAATAAAAAAAGAATATAAAATACTATTTTTTTCCGATTTACATTTAAGTGAGCTAACAAATAAAAATAAAATAAAAAGAATTATAAAAAAAATAAAAGAAATAGATTTTGATTTTATTTTAATTGGAGGCGATATATTAGATTATGATTATAAACTTATTGATAAAAATATAATTTTTTTATTAAAAGAAACAATTAAAGAGATATCTAAAAAAGTATATACAGTAATAGGAAATCATGATGTTTATGATGAATTAGAAAAATATATAGAATTTTGTAAGTTAATAGATGTAGAGATATTAGCAGATGATAGTTTTGAATATGATGAATTAAGTATTTTAGGAAGAAAAGAAAGACATCTTGGGAGAAAACAATTAAAAGAATTTTATTTAAAAAAAGATAAATATAATATTTGTATAGAGCATAGTCCACTAACAAGAAAAGAAATACTAAATTATAATATAGATTTATATTTAGCTGGGCATACACATGCAGGACAAATATTCCCAATAAATATATTATATAAAATTATTTATAAAAAAATATATGGTTATTTTAAAGAAAGAGAAAAAGAGTTTATAATTTCAAGTGGAATAGGAAATGGGTTTATGAAATATAGAAATATGAATTCGCCAGAAGTTATATTGTTAGAAATAAAAAAATCCAAATAGAAAATATCTATTTGGATTTTTTTATTTAAAGATTTTTAAAAATCTTTCCACTTCGTAAAAATGATTATTTCTATAATAAAAATCTATAAAATCAGCATTTAATACAGCGTGGTTTGCATAATGGATTAGAGAGTCAAAATAAATTTTTTCTAACTCTTTAACCTTTTTAAAATCTTGTCCACCATATAATGAAAGTAAAGATTTAATAACTTTAGCTTTTATAGCAATAGATTCATTACTTAATGATTCGTTACATAGTTTTAATACAAATTCATAGTGACTTATTGCGTCTTTTGCACTATTAACAACTCTATAAATTTCTGCAAAATTCATAATAGAATCTAATACATGAGGATCAGTCAAAGTGTTTTCTTCTTCTATTGTTTTTAATAAAATTTTAGCCTTTCTTAGATAATATTTTAATTTGATATTATCACCAGAATCAATGGCAAGAAGAGCTAATTTACTATTACATATAAGTTTTTGGTTTGTATTACTAAATTTAATTAATAAACCTCTATAAATAGAATTAGCCTCTTTCTTTTTATTAAGATTTATTAAACATTCAGCTCTTAAAATTTCTAATTCAAATTCATCTTCAGGAGCATATATATCTTTTTTTAGTGTTAAGATAAACTCTAAAGCTTTTTCATAGTTTTCTGTTTTCATATACAATAAAATGAAATTAAATAAAACTTTTAGTTTTTCATCAAAATTTAAATAATTTATATGATTAGTAAGTAAAACTTGCAAATCTAAAAATTCAGAATATTCTTCAATAATATTATAAATTCTAGTTAAATTACTAAGGATTTCTGAAAGACTATCATAATCTTTAGTTTGAATAGTGTCATTTATAGTTCTTAAATAATAATTTTTAGCTAAATTATATTCAAAATTATTATAAAAAATTTCTGCTATTTTTTTAAACATCCTAGTTTTATTTCGAGGTGAATATTCATTAAAAAATACCTCTTCAATATCTTTTCTGTAGTTTTCAAACTCTTTTTCAGTTAAATCGTTATTTAGTAATTCTAAATACTTATTACAAAATTCAGTAATTTGTTCTTCTTTTGTTTTTAATAATTCTTCTTTTGTAATTCTTTTATCAATACCTCTTTCTTCAAAAATTAGATTAAAATTTTCAACTATAATATTTAATAAATTTTTACCTAAAGGTTTTGTACCAGTTTCAACCATAGCTAAATAACTTCTAGCAACTTTACCACGTACTAATTCTTCTTGGCTAATTTTATATTTTTTTCTTAAATAAATAACTTTTTCAATAGTTGTCATTATTTTCAATTTTATCACCCTTTTTATTTAAATTTTGATTCGTCCTTCTAAAGCTTTTGAAAGTGTAGCAATATCGGAATATTCAATATTTCCTCCCATAGGAATACCACTAGCTATTTTAGATATGGTTATATCAAAATTTTTAAGTAATTTATTTATATACATAGCAGTAGTTTCACCTTCAAGGTCTGGATTTAGTGCTAAAATAACTTCTTTAATGTCATTTTTAGCAACTCTTTCAATCAATTTTTTTATATTTAAATTATCAATATTTATACCATTTAGAGGAGAAATTTTACCATGTAATACATGATATACGCCATTATAATTTTTAGCTCTTTCCATAGCAATAATATCTTTACTATCTTCTACGACACATATAATACTATGATCTCTTTTTTGATTTTGACAAATATCACATATATCATCTTCACTAAAATTACCGCAAGTACTACATTTTTTTATATTTTTTTTAGCTAAAATAAGTGAATTTGAAAAAATTTCAACTTCTTTTATCTCCATATCAAGTATTGCAAAAGCAAGTCGAGTAGCAGTTTTTTTACCTATCCCAGGAAGTTTATTAAACTGGTCTATTAAGTTTTCTAAAGAATGTATCATTGTTCACCTCGTCAAAATAAATTACATATTTCATTGTATGATTTTACATTATTTCGTCCACTATTTTTAGCTTTGTATAATGCAACATCAGCTTTTTTAATTATATCATCTAACTTTTCTTCATTAACATACATTGCTAACCCAAAACTAGCAGTAAATGATATTTTAGTAGTAGAATTAACTTCTATTTTTAATTGTTCGATTTTATTTTTTAGACGCTCTGCTAAGTTAAAAGCTTCTTTAAAATTTGTTTCGGGAAGAGCTAAAATAAATTCTTCTCCGCCATATCTAGCAAATATGTCAGATTTCCTTATATTATTTTGTATTTCTTTTGAAAATTCTACTAAAACTTTATCACCAATATCGTGACCATAAGTATCGTTTATTTTTTTAAAATAATCTATATCAATTAAAACAATTGCTAGTTTATGAGAATAACGTTTAGTTTGTTCTAATATATGAGACAATATATCAATAAAATATCTTCTATTATAAATATTAGTTAAAGTATCATAGTTTGCAAATTTAGATATATTTCTATATAAAGTAGCATTGTTTATACTAATAATTGCTTGCTTTAGTATTTTTTCAAGTTTTTTTAATATTTTTTGCCCATTTTTATTTTTATATGGAACAATTAAAGCACCACGAAATTTATCAGGTATAAAAAAATCTATATGAAGTCCTTTATATTCTATATAAGATTTATAAAATATTTTATCTCCATTTGTTAATTTCTCAAGAGATAAATTTTTATCAAAAATATCAAGAATAACTTTTTCATCAGATAAAGTGTTATAAAGTTTATCAATAGAATATTTATATACAAATTTAGTACATTTATCATCAAGATTTAACATTAAAGTACTTTCATTCATCTTAAATGTTTCACATAATTTTTTTAAAAAATCGTGTATAACAGTATCTAAATCAAGGGAAGTACTGAGAAGTAATGATAAATTAGATAATTTGTTTTCAATTTTTAATTCTCTAATTTTAATAAAATAATTAATAAAATATATTATTATAAATATTGTAAGTAAAATTATAAATAAAATAAAGTATTTATTATAATAAAATGGATATTTTATAGTTAAATTAATAAATGAACTATTTTTAGATAAAATACCATTATTATCAATATAAGTAATATTTAATTTATATTTACCAGCAGGAAGGTTAGTATATTTTACTTTATTATAATTACCTAAAGATTTCCATGATTTATCATAACCTTCTAACTTTATCATATAATTATAATTTTTGTTTTGTTTATACTCAAGTAAAGCAAAACAAATTTCAAAATTATTATTAGCTTTAGTTATAGTAATATCTTTAGTATAAGTTATGTCAATAGTTTGATTACTATTTAATAAATTTAATTCTCTAAAAATTATTTTTGATTTATTATTTTTGATTATTATATTGATAGGATTAAATTTTATATAGCCATTTTCCCCAGACAAGAATAAAGTATTTTTATAATAAAATAAATGATTATACCTAGTATTTAATAATCCATCTTCAGATGTAAAAGTAAAAAGCTCATCATTAAAGAGACTATATTTTAATAAATTTGTATTATTAATAAGCCATATATTATTATTAAGAAATAAAATATCATTTATTTTTTCACCAATAATTTTTTTAGAAATCAAAAATAACTTATCATCACTTAAATTTAATTTTAATAAACCTGCACTTAATGAAGTGAAGTATATACAATTATTTTTTATATTATATGAAGTAATATCTTTAATAAAATAAGTTTTATTACCAACTTTTAACTTATTGTGTATTTTAAATTTATTTTTTAAAATATCATACTCAACAAATCCGACATTTTTAACTATCATAAATAAAGAATGATTTGATATATTTAAGTTTAAATAGACTCTTTTTCCTGTAAATATAGAATCAATAGGAAAATATTTATCTAAAGGTTTAAATTCGTTAGTAATTAAATTTATTTGGTATAAATTATTTTCAGTAGATAAAAAAAGAGTATTTTTATAAATTTCTAAAGAGAATATTTCTTCATTTAATATTTCTGTTTGAGTAACTAAAAAAGTATTTGGATCAATAAAATATATTTTATTTTTATTATATGCAATAATTTTATTATGAGTAACTTTAAAATCAATAATTTTATCAAATATTATTTCTTCATCGTTTATAAATAAGCCATTATTAGTAGCTATAAAAAGATTATTTTGTTTTAAATAAACTTTATTAACATTTTGATAATTTTGATTAATATCAAAATTATCATTTGAAATATTTTTATAATAAATCCCTTCATTTTTAACAGAAAACCAAAGAATATTATTTTGGGTTTCATAAATATCTTTAATTATTTTATTTGAAAAGAAATAAAGATGATTATTTTTTACATAATAGAGTTTTTTATTACCAGCAAGCCAAGTAACATTATTAGAATCAATATATATTTTATTAAAAGTATCTTCTAAGTATATTTTATTTTTTATATTACCATTAATGTCAGTATAATATAGCTTATTATTAGTATAAAAAACAATATTATTTTTTATAGAATAAATATTTTCAATATTACTAAAATTTTTAATTTTCTTTAATGAATAGTTAGAAGTATTAAAATTATATAATCCTTTATTGGTAGCTAATAATAAAGTTTCATCATTATAAAAAATAAAATCATTAATAGATAAATCATTAAATTTTGAAAAAACAAAATTATTTTTTGTAAAATCAAGTAATATTTTTAACCCCTTATTAGTTGCAACATAAATATTATTATTTTTTATTAGTATTTTTTTTGAATTAAATTCTTCTCTTTGTTTAGGACTAAGAGGGATAGAAAAAAAAATATTTTTAACTATATTGTAAAATACAAGAGTTTTTTTATGGAGCATAATCATAAATTCATTATAATTTACAATACTAGTGATATCATTAATAGGAATTGAATTTTTTTCGAAAATATTCACTTGAAAATTTTTAAAGTTATAGCCATCATAGCTAGATAAACCATTATCAGTTGCAAACCAAATAATAGAATTTGAATCACTAGTTATAGAATTTACATTATTAGAAATTAAACCAGATTTAAAATTAAGTTTTTCAAAATCTTGAATATTTCCATAACTAAAAATTATATTATATATTAATAAAAAAATAAAAAATATTTTTTTCATAGAGGTCTCCATTTATATGTTAAATGATGATAAAAAACTTCAAAATGTTAAAATTAAAATTATATATTATAAATATTTTGATATATTATATTATAATACATTTTTCTTTAAATTTGAATAAAAAAAAGGTGGAATTTCCACCTTTTTAGTTAAAATATATAAAAATTATTAATTATTTTTCTAAAGTTTCTATTTTAATACTATTTGTGGTTCCTTCTTGAGTATTAGCACCAGAAGTAAATACGATAATATCACCATTTGCTAATAAATCACATTTTTTAGCTACTTCTAATCCTTTTTTATAGAAATCTTCAGCTGATGAAATTGAGTCTACAACAAATGGATAAACTCCTCTAGTTAGCATTAATTGTCTAGCTGTTTGTTCGTTTGTAGTTATTGCAAAGATCATTGCAGTTGGGAATGATTTTCTTAAGTTTCTAGCTGTATTTCCTGTTTCAGTTAAAGCAAATATAGCTTTAGCGCCTAGATTTTCAGCAACTTCTACAGCACCTTTAGCAACAGCTTCAGTTAATGTAGTATCAGCTTCGTAGTATAAAGGTCCAAATTTCTCTAATTCTTTATCAGTTCTTTCACAGATTTTAGCCATAGTTTGTACAGCTAATTCAGGGTATTTACCTTTTGCAGATTCTCCAGAAAGCATTACAGCATCTGTACCATCTAATATAGCATTGGCAACGTCTCCAGCTTCTGCTCTTGTAGGTCTAGGATTTCTTATCATAGAATCTAACATTTGAGTAGCTGTAATTACTATTTTACCAGCTTCATTACATTTTTCTATCATCATTTTTTGAGCAAAAGGAACTTCTTCTACAGGAATTTCTACTCCTAAATCTCCTCTAGCTACCATAATTCCATCTGATAATTCTAGGATTTCATCAAAGTTATCTAATCCTTCTTGATTTTCTATTTTAGAAATTATTTTTATATTTTTTCCACCATTTGCATCTAATATTTCTCTTACTTCTTTTACGTCAGAAGCTTTTCTGATAAATGAAGCTGCAACAAAATCTACACCTTGTTCACAACCAAATTTTAAATCAGCTTTATCTTTTTCAGCAAGAGCTGGTAAATTAACTGATACACCTGGTAAGTTAACTCCTTTATTTTCTCCTAATTCTCCAGTATTATTTACAACACATTTTACTTCTGTATCAGTAGTTTCTTTTACAGTTAATCCTATTAAACCATCATCTAATAATATAGTATCTCCAGCTTTTAAATCTTTTGCAAAATCAGCATAAGTAACAGCAACTATATTTTTGTTTCCTACTACAGTTTTATCAGTAGTTATTGTAAATTCTTGACCAGCTTCTAATATAACATCTTCACTATTTTCTAATTTAATAGTTCTGATTTCTGGACCTTTAGTATCTAGTAATACAGCAACGTATTTACCAGTTTCTTTCATTATTTCTCTAATTGTAGTAATTCTAGCACCATGCTCTTCGTAATCACCATGTGAGAAATTTAATCTCATTACGTTCATTCCTGCATTAACTAATTTAGTTAACATTTCTTTTGATTCTGATTTTGGTCCAATAGTACAAACCATTTTTGTTTTTTTCATTAACAAAACCTCCCTAATTAATTCAATCTATTTGTTTCTTTTATAAAATTAATGACCTAAAGTTAAAGCTAACTCATAGTCTTTTATATCAATTTCTTTTTTAGATTCCCATGCATGAGATATAGGATAAGTAACTAATTTATTTGATTCAATTCCTATCATTAAACCACTTTTACCTTCTTCTAATAATTCTACTGAATGAGCGCCCATTTTTGTAGCAATAATTCTATCTAATCCACTAGGAGTTCCACCTCTTTGGATATGACCAAGAACAGTTACTCTCATTTCACTTTTTACTTTTCCTTTTAATTTTTCAGCTATTTCAAAAGCAGAACCTACACCTTCAGCTACTAAAATAACGTCATGTAGTTTACCTTGTTCTCTTCTTTTATTTATTTGCATAGCTAAGTCATCAATAGAAAATTCTTTTTCAGGTATTAATAATCCATCTCCACCACCAGCAAGACATGAATAAAGAGCTAAATCTCCTGCATTTCTTCCCATTACTTCAATTAAATAAGTTCTTTCATGAGAAGTAGCAGTATCTCTAATTTTTGATATAGCATCTAAAATTATATTTAAAGTAGTATCAAACCCTATTGTATAATCAGTACCTGCAATATCATTATCGATAGTACCAGGAATACCAATTACTTTTATTCCATGTTCTTTGTATAATAAATCAGCTCCATGGAAAGAACCATCTCCACCAATAACTACTAATCCTTCAATTTCTCTTTTTTTAAGATTTTTTACAGCTTCAGCTCTTACTTCTGGATTTTTAAATTCAGGCAATCTAGCAGTTAAAAGAAAAGTTCCTCCACGGTCAATAATTCCACCTAAATCTTTTGGAGTAAGTTCAAAAATTTCATCATTTAACATTCCAGCATATCCTCTTTTAATGCCATATACTGTAATTCCTTTTGACATTGCATATTTAGCAACTGCTCTAATAGCAGTATTCATACCAGGGGCATCTCCACCACTAGTTAATATAGCTATATTTTTCAATTAAACCATTCTCCTTTCTCAAGACTATAAATATTGATAGACTTTTAATTTAAAATATACATATTCCGTTTCATTATATACCAAAAAACAACATTTTACAATGTTTTTTTTAAACATAACTAACAAAAGTGTGCTATTTAAGGATAGATTTACAAATCAAAAAAAAATAAAATTATACTTAACAAAAAAGTTGCGTAAAACGCAACCTTAGAGAGTTATATTAGATTATATTTACCAATATTTTTTAATTTTTTATATCTAATTTCTTTTAAAAGTGATATTTCAAAAGATTTTAATTCTTCTAAAGTAGAAAGAATTTTTTCTTTTATATTATTTGCAGTATATTCAGGATTTCTATGAGCTCCCCCAAGAGGTTCAGAAATTATATCATCAATTATACCAAATTCTAGTAAATGTTTTGCATCTAATTTTAAATATTCAGCAGCATCACATGCTTTTGAGGCATCTCTAAATAGTATAGAAGCACATCCTTCAGGAGAAATAACAGAATAATAACTATTTTCTAACATAAAAATTTTATCGGTAACACCTATACCTAAAGCTCCACCACTTCCACCTTCTCCTATAACTATAGAAATTGTAGGAATACTAAGTCCAGCCATTTCCATAAGATTTCTAGCTATTGCTTCTCCTTGGCCTCTTTCTTCTGCTTCAAGTCCTGGATATGCACCAGCAGTATCAATAAAACTAATAACAGGTAAATTAAATCTTTCGGCTAATTTCATAAGTCTAAGAGCTTTTCTATATCCTTCAGGATTTGGGGAACCGAAATTTCTAAAGATTTTATCATCTAAAGTTCTACCTTTTTCATGACCGATTATAACAACTTTCTCATTACCGATTTTTCCTAATCCTCCAATAATAGATTTATCATCTTTAAATAATCTATCACCATGTAATTCAACAAAATCTTCTATAATTAAATCAATATAATCTAAAGTATAGGGTCTATTTTGATGTCTTGCAATTTGAGTTTTTTGCCATGGAGTTATTTCTTCATATAGAGATTTCATTTTATCAGCTTTAAGTTCTTCTAATTTATCAATTTGTTCTTTTAAATCTATTCCTTTTTCTTCGGAAAATTTTTTAAGTTCTTCTATTTTTAATTCTAAATCTTTAATATCTTTTTCAAAATCCATTTTTATCCTCCGATAATTTTATATTAATCAAACTTTTATTAAGTTTTTATTTATGTTATATTTTAGTACGAGGCTTTATCAATTTTTTTTATAAAGTACTAAATAAGGATATTTAATACTTTATAAATTGTATCTTTTAATTCTTCACGTTTAGCTATTATATCAATCATCCCATGTTCTAATAAAAATTCACTAGTCTGAAATCCTTCTGGTAATTTTTGTTTTATAGTTTGTTCTATAACACGTGGACCTGCAAATCCAATTAAAGCTTTTGGTTCAGAGATTATAATATCACCAAGCATAGCAAATGAAGCAGTAACACCACCAGTAGTAGGATTTACGGGTATTGATATAAATGGAAGTTTATTTTCTCTTAGTTTTTCAAGTGCTGCCGAAGTTTTAGCCATTTGCATAAGTGAAAAAATTCCCTCTTGCATTCTAGCGCCTCCAGAGGTAGCGACTATAATAACAGGTATTTTTAATTCGATTCCTCTTTCAATAGCACGAGTAATTTTTTCTCCTACAACACTCCCCATACTACCGCCCATAAAATTAAAATCCATAGCAGCGATACTTACATCAATATTATTTAATTTTCCAACGCCAGAAATAACAGCATCATTAAGGGAGCTTTTGTTTTTAGCTCTTTCTTTTTTTTCTTCATAACCAGGAAAATTAAGAGGGTTTTCTGATATTATATTAGCGTCATATTCTTTAAAAGTATTTTTATCAATTAATAAAGAAATCCTTTCTGTTGCACTCATATTAAAATAAAAATCACATTTTGGACATTTTTTATAATTATTTTCGATATCTTTTCTATATAAAATTTCACCACATGAATCACATTTTACCCATAAATTATTTGTAGAAAGCGGTTTTATAGTTTTTCCATCAGTTTCACTTTTTACAGTTGCATATTTTTTTTTACTTGAAAAAATTCCCAAGGCGAATCCTCTCCTTTATAAAATATTTTAAAATATTATATAACATATGTAATTTTATTTCAAGAGTAATAATAATATAAAAAAAACAATTGAAATAAAATGTGTAATAAGTTAAAGATATATCTAAGATGGACAAAGGGGTTAGTCTATTAATACATATGCTTCTGAAGATAAAAATTTTTAAAAGCATATGTATTTTTTGAAAAAAATAAAAAAACAATTAAAACAAACTGTGTAACAAGTTAGTAATAAGTTAAAGATATAATTAAGATGGACAAAGGGGTTAGTCTATTAATATATAGTGCTCCTGAAGATAGAAATCTTCAGGAGCATATGTATTTTTTGGCTAAATTTTTATAAGTTTATATCCAAAACCATAAATAGTCTCTATCTTATCTTTTATATATGGGACTTTATCTTTTAATCTTTTTATTGTAACATCAACTCTTCTATAATTATCAACTATTTCTTCAGGCCATATATTTTCAAAAATTTTTTTTCTAGACAGATTTATATTTTTGTTTAATATTAAAAATTCTAAAAGTGAAAAGTACGGATCATTTAAAAAAAAGTTATTATCTTCAATCAATATTTCGTTAGTATCAGATTTTAATATTAAATTACCATACTGTAAATTTGAAGTAGATTTTTTTATTCGTTTTGCTAAAATTTTAACTTTTTCATTTAATATTTTTAAACGAAAAGGTTTTTTTAAATAATCATCAACACCTAAATTATATCCCATTTCTTCATAAAAATCTTGTTTTTTAGCTGTTAATGCAAAAATATAAGGAATACCATAATTATCAGCATCATTTCGTATTTCTCTAATTAAATCAAAACCATTTTTTGAATGACCTAAATCTATATCCATTATAATAAGATCTATTTCATTTGAACTAACAATGTCTAATACTTTATTAGGAGTATGTTCAATATAAACTGTATAAGATTTATCAAAAGTTTCTTTTATTTTGTTTGCTAATTCAATACAATCATCAACAATTAAAATATTCATTGGTTACTCCTTTTAATAATTTTTATAATTAATTTGAATATAATTATTTAAATTATCCAACTTTTCTTTAACTAACTTTTTATTTTCTTTGTTTTCAGCAATTTCAATAGATAAATCAATAACAATATCATCATCAAAACACATAGCAATAGAACATAATTTATGTATAGCCTGTCTATAATTATCATTATTCTTATCTAAATTGTTTAATATTTTATTATTATTTTCTAAAAAAATTTTTTTTAACTCTTCGTTTGTCATAATTATCACCATTTTTTATTAATAACTTCATAGTACAAAAAAAATAAAAAAAAGTCAAAATCTATTTTTATTTTTTGCTTTGATTTATTTTTTTAGGTTTTATTTTTTGGAATCAAAAAAATGGAAACCAAATCCAAAAATATCTATCTTATTTTTTGTATTATAAAGTGGTTTAATTGTATTGTAAGTAAAAAAAAAGTATCAAAACAAAACAAAGGAGAGTGAAGAAATGAGAAGAAAAAGCACTTGGCTAGTGTTTTTGTTATTATTATCAATGCAATTATTTGCAAATGCAAATGAAAAATGGAATTTAACTTGGAAAGATGAATTTAGCGGAAATAAATTAGATAGTTCAAAATGGGATTATATTATTGGTAATGGATTTTGGGCTAATGGTACATGGGTTGCTGGTTGGGGGAACAATGAAAAAGAATATTATACAGATAGACAAGATAATATAAAAGTAGCTGATGGTAAATTAATAATCACTGCAAAAAAAGAATCTTTTGAAGGCGAAGCAGCAGGCGGGAAACAAAAATTTAGTTATACATCAGGAAAAATAGTAACAAAGGGAAAATTTGCTCAAAAATATGGGAAAGTAGAATTTAGAGCTAAATTACCAAAAGGAAAAGGACTTTGGCCAGCAATATGGATGTTACCTCAAGATGATGTTTATGGAGGTTGGGCAGCTTCTGGAGAAATAGATATGATAGAAGGCTGGGGAAGTGACACTAGTAAAATAGCAGGGACACTTCATTACGGTGGAACTTGGCCAGCAAATGTACATACTGGAAAAGAGTACCATTTTAAAAATGGTGATGCAACAGAGTTTCATGATTATATAGTAGAGTGGTTACCTGGAGAAATTAGATGGTACGTAGATGGGGAATTATATCAAGTACAAAATAACTGGTATTCAAAAAATAAAAATGAAGCAGTGGATTATACATATCCTGCGCCATTTGACCAACCTTTTTATTTAATTATGAATTTAGCAGTTGGTGGATGGTTTGATGGAGATCCAGACGGGAGCACAAAATTTCCTGAAACTTTAGAAGTAGATTATATTAGAGTATATGAATTAGAAGGTGGATACAATGAAAATATATCAAAACCTAAAATTGATTTAGAAAAATTACCAGCAGATATAAAACAACCAATAAATGGAAACTTTATATATAATGGAGATTTTGCTAATAATGGAGAAAATTGGCAATTACTTACTCATTTTGGAGGAGCGGGAAGTTATACGTATGAAACTATAAATGGAGAGAAATTTTTAAAAGCGAATATTGATAATCAAGGAAATCAATCGTACTCAATACAAGTAATTCAAGAAGCTCCAATAATGAAAGGTAGATACTATAAATTAAGTTTTGATGCAAAAGCTGAAAATAATAGAGAAATAGGTATAAAAATTGGTGGCGGTGAAAATAGAGGATGGGCAGCTTACCATACTAATACTTTTAATTTAACAAAAGATATAAATAGATACACTACAATGTTTCAGATGATACAAGATAGTGATCCAAATGGAAAAGTAGAATTTCATTTAGGTCTTTCAAAATTAGGAGTATGGCTTGGGAATATAAAGCTTGAAATGATAGAAGATCCAGTAAAAGAGTTGTTATCAATGAGTAAAGCACCTTTAGTAAATGGAAATTTAGTTTATAATGGTACATTTGATCAAGGTGATCAAAAAAGAATGTTATTTTGGGATTTTAAATCAACTAATAGTGAAGCAAAAGTTATAGAAAGAGTATTAAATATAATAAATAATGGTGATAATCCAAAATTAATTCAAGAAAATATTCAATTAAAACAAGATGCAATATATAACCTTAAATTTAAGGCAAAATCAGAAAAAGGAAATAGTATAAGAATAATTTTACAAGATAAAAATGGAAACAAAAAATATTTTGAACAAAAAATAAAACTTTCGAGTGAAGAAAAAGAGTATAAAATTAATTTTACTAATAAAAATATAACAGACTTGAGAACAAGCTTAATATTTGAATTTTTAGGCTCTAAAGATGAGTTAACATTAGACAATATTAAAATGACAGAACAAGTGGATTATTCAAAAATTCAAACTATATTAATTGATGATAATTTTTCAAAAGGTTCTACAAAGAAAAATTGGACATTATTCTTTGGTAAAGATTATGGATTTGGTGGAGAATCTACATTTGTAATAAGAAGCGGTACTGCTCAAATAAAAGTAAAAGATATAGGAGCTGAAGAATGGAGTAATATTTTATCACAAAATGTAAATATAATAAAAGGAATAAAATATAGAGTAAGTTTTGATATTTCAAGTAGTAGAGCAAGAGAGATAAGAGTAAGCATTGAAAACTCTACATATCAAAGAAAAGGACAAGCACTAGTAAAAGCAGAGAAAAAACCAAAAACTTATACTATAGAATTTGTAGCGGATAAATCAGAAGAAGTAGGATTAAAGTTTTTATTAGGGAAAGTAGGAAAAACTAAAAATAGACCACATACAGTAAAACTAGATAATATTAAATTTGAAGTTGTAAAAGAGTAAAATGAAAAAATAATTTTTTATATAAAATAATTTTTTTAAAAATATAATTATTAACTAAAAATAAAACAAAATAAGGAGGAATTATGAAAAAACATGTAGCTTTAGCTTTAGCATTATTTTCAATAACTGCAGCAGCAGCACAAATTGATATGAGTGGGTCACTACAGTTTTTCTTTGATGAATTTAGAGAAATAAACGGAAATAAATGGTACTCGATGAATGGTAATGGGAATATTTTTGGTACTGGAGACTGGAAACAATCAACAAATGATAACTGGAATGATAATAGAGATAAATTTCAGGCTATTTTAAATTTAAATAGTAATGTTAAATTAAATGAAAATACAAATATAAACTTAGGATTTGAAACTATAATTGATGAATTAATAGGTCAAGCAAATGGTTCAGGAATAACTTATGGACAAGAATTTGCTACAGTAAGAGATAATTCTCCACTAATAATTAAAGATATAACATTGACAACAAATACTGATATAGGGAAATTTACATTAACAAATAATTTTAATTTTGATTTTAATAAAAGAGTATTAGCTATGCAATTAGAAGATAATTGGGGAGAACCATTACCTTATGGTGAAGGAGTATTATTAGAAAATGATGACGTGTATGGATTTACTACAAAAACATTTATGTTTCAAGCAAGTGAAGCACCTTCAAGTATAGATGGTAAAGATGTAACAACAAATACAGCTTCAAATTTAACACAAAATGATCTTAAGTCAACAAAATTGGTATATGGATTTGATGTTAAAAAAGATTTTGGATTAGGAAATATAGGAGTATTAGCGGTAAATGTACATGATAAGTCTAGTGAAATATCAGGAAGTAATTTTGGTAAAGATTTAGATACTTTAAGATTGGCAGTAAATGGTGAATTTGCACCAATTGATTTAGTAAGTATAAAAGGAGAATATATAATAGCAAACTATGGAAAGGATGTAACATCTGTAATGAATACTACAGGACAAGTTATTCCTTGGATTACAGATAGCTATGATTTAAGTGGAGTAGATGCTAAAAAAGATAATACAATAGTAGATGCCACAGTAGTTGTTACTCCGTTTGATGATTTAGAAGTATCTGTTGGATATAAAAATGTAGGAGAAGATTATACTGCGGTACTTGGAAATTCTCAGAGACATGATTCATGGCTTGGGAATGCTAGTTTTGCATATGAAGATGGAACAGGATATGAAAAAGGATATAATGGAAAAATTGTTTATACATTACCATTTGATTTAATAGTAAAAACAACAGTTGATTACACAAATTATGATAAAACTAGATCAGCTTTAAATGATAATGAAGATACTAACGAAACACAATTATTAGGAAAAGTAGAAATAAATGAAGATAAATGGGGAGTAGCTGGGAGCTATCGAAGACTTGTGAAAACAAATAGTGGAAAAGATGTATCTAATGGTGGGGTAGAAGAAACAGATATTCTTTATAATGATTATAATGTAAATGCTAGATATGCATTAGTTCAAGGCGCAAAATTAAATACTAATATAAATGTAGATGTAAATTACTATACTGGTGACGATAATACAATTTCACAAAACTTTTCAAATGAACAAAGAATAAAAGTAGGAACTTCTTCAGATTATAAAATGAATGATAAAACTACTTTATATGGAAGTTATAATTTTGGATATGCTACTGAAAACAATGATGTTATAAAAGATGCTTATGGAAGACAATATTTGATAAAAACAGGAATTAAATATGTAGTAAATGATGTAACATTTGATTTAATGTATAAATATGATAATTATAAATTAAACAGAGAAGCTAGTAAAACAGAATTAGAAAATTCAGTATATAAAAAAGAAGTTAGCCATGTTTGGTATGATGGATTAGAAAGTTGGTCGCACTCTGGAAGTGACTGGGAAAATTGGATGTGGGACGTAGCTGATGATTATTCGGGCTATATAACACATGAATTAAAAGCTAGTATTACAGTAGCATTTTAATAATTAAATAAAAAATATAATTAAATAAGGAGGGTTTTTAGTGAAAAAAGTAAGAGCATTATTATTAATACTAGTATTATCTATGTTTACAGCTTGTTTAAAACCTGAAACAACAAAAGTTGAAGGTGTATCAATAAGTGGTGATTCTAGCTTAAACATAGGAGAAACTATTCAACTTTCAGCAGTTATAGAACCTATAGGAGTTGAATATGATAGAGTAGTGTGGAAAAGTTTAGATACATCTATAGCAACAGTATCAGACAAAGGGGTAGTTACAGGAATAAAAGAAGGAACTACTATAATAACTTTAGCAATAGATGGAAATGTAGCAACAAAAGAAATTACTGTTACAGCAGCAAATGTAGTAGATACAACAAAAGTAACAGCAGATTTTTTAGGGGAAAGTGATGCATACATAATAGGAAAATATGAGGGTGATGGTGGAAGTGTAACAGCAACAGGAAATGGAGATGAATTAATAGCAAAAATAAATGCAATAGGAAGTAATAGTTATTCAACAAAAGTATACTTCACATTACCATCTGCATTAGAAAATAGTACTAATTATACAATAACATTTGATATAGAAGCAGATGAAGCAAGGGATATAAATGTAAAAGTAGGAGAAGGTTTATCAAGTGATCCATGGTGGAACGAACAACATTCTGAAAAAATAAGTGTAATAACAACAAAAGAAACAAAAACAATAGCATTTACATCTACAGAGACTGCAGCAGATGCAAGTAATTGTCAATTAGTGTTTGAATTAGGAAATGTATCAGGCACAGGCTCAGATGCAGCAACAACAGTAAGAATTTCTAATATTAGTTTATTAAAAAAATAAAGTAGTAAGAAAATGTATAAAGGGAATACTTTTATATAGAAGTAGTAACAGTTTTAAACATCTCCTCTAAAATAGCCTGTTAAAATATTTTAGCAGGCTATTGTTAAAATTATAATAAGGAGTTCTTAATGAAAAAATATTTAGTTTTTATAATCTTAATCTTATTTATTGGGTGTAATAGGGGATTTAATAAAACAAATGGTGGGATAAAAATAATTGATAATAGTGATAAAAAAGAAGTAGTGTGGGAAGAAAACTTTAATGGGGATAAAATAGATGAAAATATCTGGACATTTGAAGTAGGAAATGGGAACAATGGATGGGGGAATGCTGAATTAGAATATTATACTAAAGAAAACAGTGAATTAAGAGATGGTAAATTAATAATAACTGCTAAAAAAGAAAATAAAAATGGATATCAATATACATCAAGTAGATTAAAAACACAAGGGAAATTTAGTTTTACATATGGGACTGTAGAGGTAAAAGCTAAATTACCAAAAGGTAAAGGAATTTGGCCTGCTATATGGATGCTTGGAGAAAATATATCTACAAAAGGATGGCCAGATTGTGGTGAAATAGATATAATGGAACTTTTAGGTGATAATCCTTCTAAAATATATGGTACTATTCATGGACCAGGATATTCTGGAGCTAATGGAAAAAGCTCTAATTATACTTTATCTAGTGGAGACTTTTCAGATGATTTTCATATATTTAAAGTGGAGTGGGATATTACTTCAATAAAATGGTATGTAGATAATGAAATGTACCACGAGGAAAAGCGAAGTAATATTTCAAATTGGGTATTTGATGATGATTTTTTTATAATATTAAATGTAGCAGTTGGTGGAAATTGGCCAGAATCTCCTGATATTAATACTACTTTTCCGCAAATAATGGAAATAGATTATATAAAAGTAATAACATATGAATAAATTTATAAAAAAATATAAATCCAAAAAATAGATACCAAATCTCAAAATACTTATCTTTTTATTTTTATGAATAAATAGTACTATTATTGTATAGTTAATAATTAAATAGAACAAAAAAAGAAAAAGAGGTGAGAGGTTTGGAACAACCAGGGTCATTAAAGAGAAAAGAAAATTTTAATGAGAAATTAAAAAAAACTTGGAAATTAATTAAAAGACAGAAGTATTTACATTTAATGGTTATACCTGGAATTATTTGGATGATTATATTTAATTATATTCCAATGTATGGAATCATTATAGCATTTAAAAATTATACTATAATTGATACTTTTAATAGTGCACCATGGGTAGGATTAGAAAATTTTAAAGAATTTTTTATGGATGATAATTTTTTTCTTGTTATGAAAAACACGTTGGGAATTAGCGTGTTAAAATTAATTATTGGGTTTCCATTACCAATAGCGTTTGCTATTATGCTTAATGAATTATATAATAGTAAACTAAAAAAATATGTACAAACAATATCATATCTTCCACACTTTTTTTCATGGGTTGTGCTTGGTGGGATAATGATAAATTGGTTATCTCAAACAGGACTTATGAATAAAGTATTAATGGGAGTAGGTATTATTCAAGAACCGATAGTTTTTTTAGCACATCCAAAATATTTTTGGGGAATATCAATTATATCAGATATTTGGAAAGAATTAGGATGGAATGCAATTATTTATTTAGCAGCAATAGCGGGGATAAACCCAACACTTTATGAGGCTGCAAAAATTGATGGTGCCGGGAAAATGGCTCAAATTTGGCATATTACACTTCCTTCTATAAAAGGAACAATAACAATATTATTTATTCTTGCAGTAAGTGGAATCTTAAATACAAACTTTGAACAAATGTTAGTATTACAAAATCCATTAAACTTATCAGCAAGTGAAGTTATTGATACTTTTGTGTATAAAATGGGGCTTCAATCACTTAGATTTTCATATGCAACAGCAGTTGGATTATTTAAGTCTGTAATAGCATTTATATTACTAGTATCTGCAAATTATACAAGTAAAAAAATAAATGGTAAAGCGCTATTTTAGATAAGGAGGAAGAATATGAGTATGAGATCAAAAGGTGAAAAAACATTTGATATAATAAATACAGTAATAATGGTATTATTTTGTTTTATAATAATTTATCCAGTATGGTACACACTTGTTTTATCATTTAACGATGCTAGTGATACTATGCTTGGAGGAATATATTGGTGGCCAAGAAAATTTAGTATAGAAAGTTATATTACAGTAATTAAAACACCAGGTATATTTAAAGCATTTGGAATAACTATTTCAAGAACTGTTATAGGGGTTATTACACACGTTTTTTTTACAGCTATGGTTGCTTATGGACTTTCTAAAAGAGAATTAGCAGGAAGAAAAATTTATTTAACAATTGGAATAATTACAATGTTTTTTAATGGTGGGTTAATTCCTACTTTCTTATTAATAAAAAAAATAGGTCTTTTAGACAATTTTTTAGTATATATTATTCCAACATTATTTAGTTTCTTTGATTTGATTATATTTCAATCATTTTTTAGAGAATTGCCGCAAAGTTTGGAAGAATCAGCGTATATAGATGGCGCAAATGATTTTCAGATATTTATAAAGATAGTCTTACCGTTATCTATGCCGGTAATTGCTACAATAGCTTTATTTAATGGAGTATTTCATTGGAATGATTTTTTTACAGGGGTAATTTATATTAATAATCCAGACTTACAACCAATACAAACATTTTTATATAAAGTAATAGCACAAAGTTCATCAAATCAAATGATGGATGCAATGCCAGCAACACTTACAAATGTTGCAAAAACTACATCGGAATCTATAAAATTAGCAACAATGGTTCTAACAACATTCCCAATAGTAACAGTATATCCATTCTTACAAAAATATTTTGTTAAAGGAATGTTATTAGGAGCTGTAAAAGAATAAATTATTAAATTTTCTATAAAAAATAAAAAACAGGAGGTAAAAATGAAAAAGAGAAAATTATTTTTAACATTAGCACTTATGTTCTCAATTATGGTAGTAAATGTAAATGCAGGGCTTTTCTTTAATAAGAAAAAAGATGTAAAAGAAGAGAAAGTGAAAGTTAATCCTAATAAACCAGGATGGCAACAAGATGATTCTAAAGTAACATTTGATTGGTATATTAACTATTCTTGGTTTGGAGGAAAATGGGGAGAAGATTATGTAACAAAAGAAATTACAGAAAAAACTGGAGTGTCTGTAAATTATATAGTACCAGCTGGAAATGGTACAGAAAAATTAAATACAATGATAGCTTCTGGTACTTTACCAGATCTGATTACTTTAGATGCAAGAGATTCTATTATTGATTTAATGATAAAAGGTGGTCAAGTATATTCACTTGATGAATTAGCAGAAAAATATGATCCGTATTTCTTTAAAATAGCTAGCAAAGATAAATTAAATTGGTTTAAACAAGAAGATGGACATACTTATGGATATCCAAATGCATCTTATACATTAGAAGATTATAAAACAGCTACAAAAATTAGTTCGAATCAAACTTTCTTAGTAAGAAAAGATATGTATGAAGCTATAGGAAGTCCTGATATGACTACACCTGAAGGATTTTTAAAAGCTTTAAGAGCGGTAAAAGAAAAATTTCCTACAGTAAATGGACAACCTATTATTCCTATTGGATTTCAAGAAGGAGTTGAAAATAGTTTAGGTGATTATTTACAAAATTTCTTAGCAGTACCATTAGAAAAAGATGGAAAAGTATATGATAGATATACAGATCCTGACTATATAAAATGGTTAAAAACATTTAGACAAGCTTATGAAGAAGGACTTATTGCTACAGATGTATTTGTTGATAAAAGATCACAAATCGAAGAAAAAATGTCTCAAGGAAGATATTTTTCAATGCTATATCCTCATATAGATGCGTTAAGACCTTTAACAGTAAGATATAAAGAAGATCCAAATTCAGTATACATAGCTGTAGATGGGCCTAAAAATTCTAAAGGTGATGAACATCAATTAGCTGGACCAGGAATAAGTGGATGGACAGTTACATTAATATCTAAAAACTGTAAAGATCCAGCAAAAGCGATTAGATTTTTTACATATATGATAAGTGAAGAAGGACAAAGAACAGTTTATTTAGGAAAACAAGGGAAAACTTGGGATATGATTGACGGTAAACCTCAATTATTACCAGAAGTAAAAAAATTAAGAGAAGAAAACAGAAAAGCATTTGATCAAATTCATGGTGCTGATGATATGCATTGGATGTTTATGGATGTTGCTATGCAACAAGAAAAATGGGGATTACCACCTGCAGGACCTAGTAAACAACCAATTGAATGGACATATGGAAAAGTATATCCTAGATTCCAAATGGAAATGATAGAACCTAAGAAAAATACTCCAGAAGGAATAATTGCTGATAAAATTGCATTAAAAAGATCTACAGTTATTGGTAAATTAATAACTGCAGAATCAGAAAAAGAATTTGATGATATACTACAAGATTTTATTGATTATAGAAATAAAGTTGGATTTGAAAAATTAGAAGCATATAGAAGTAAAAAAATGCAAGAAAATAAAGCTAAATTAGGATTAAAATAATAAAAAAATCTAAAAAATAAAATTTTTAGTACCTCTTCTTAGTAAATTGAGGTATAATAATATAAAAGACTAAGAAGAGGTGCTTTTTTATGAAAAAAATTAAAAGCGAAATATTTAAGAAACTATCTTTTGCATATATAGCAATAATTTTTATTCCTGTAATAATTATTGCTATATATATTTTTTATACATTAAATGAAACGCAAGAGATAAAAATAAAAAAAGACAGATTTTATAGAACTGAACAGATAGCTAATAATTTAAATGAAAATTTTTTTAAATTAGAGAGAATAAAAACAATACTTAGAGGTGATTTTGAATTATTAGAATTTTTAACTTCTGAAAAAGAAAAAAAACCATTAGAGTATTTAGAAATAAAAAAAACAATTAATAATTATGAAAAAATACTATCTATTTCGAAAGAAATATCAGAATTTAAAATATATGTTGATAATAAAAACTTGTTAGAGATACAACCAATTATAAAAAATCATTTACCAGATAAAAGTTTGTTAAAAGATAATACTACGATAATTAGAGAAAATAATAAAAATTACATTTATTCAATAAAAAAAATATATTTTTATCCTAAAAGTGTATATTTAGAACTTAAAATAGATTTGGACAAAATAATAGGTAAAGATAATGGGGAATATTATTTTGTAAAAAATGACTATACAATAGATTTAAAAAATGGTATATTTAATTTTGAAAAGTTTTATAAACACGAGTTCATGAATAAGAAAAAAATTTCTTTAATAGAAGATAATAGATCTATTATTTATTATAAATACATACCTTTTTTAGATATGTATTTTATAAACTATATAGAGAAAAACAATATAAATAAAGATATGATAACATATGGAATTTATCTTATGTTTATAGCAATAATTAGTCTTATTATTATATATTATATATCTTATTTTGTATCAATTAGAATATTTGAACAATTAGAATATATAATAGAAGGAATAAAAGAGATAAAAAATGGAAATTTAGATGTCGAAATTCCATTAAATAATAAAGTTGATGATTTTTATGTTTTAACAATGCAAATAAACTCTATGACAAAGAGAATAAAAAAATTAATTGAGGATAATATAATGAGAGAAAGAAAATCTAGAGAGTTTGAAATAAAAGCATTACAATCTCAGATTAATAGTCATTTTTTACAAAATACTCTTGAAAGTATAAAAATGATAGCTTATATAAATAAAGATTACAAAGTATCTAAAGCAATTACTAACCTTGGTAGAATACTTCGTTATAGTATGAATATAAATAAAACAGAAGTAAAAATATATGAAGAGATAGATTATATTAAACGATATATAGAACTTTTTTCTATAAGAACTGATGAATATATAGAATTTAGATATTTTATAGGAGAAGAATTAAAAGAACAAGAAATTCCTAAGATGATACTACAACCTCTTGTAGAAAATTCTATTTTACATGGAATTATACCGTCAAATAAAAAAGGAATTATTCAAATAAAAATATCAAGAGAAAATAAAAATTTAATATTTGATATTTTAGATAATGGTATAGGGATAAGAGAGACAACAAAAGGGAGTGGTATAGGTCTTGAAAATATAAAAGAAAGATTAAACTTATATTTTAAGTCGGAGGTCATATTTAAAATAAAAAGTGAAAAAGATAAATTTACTAGGATATTAATAAAAATAAAAGAGATGTGATATGAATGAAAAAAATTTTAGTTGTAGATGATGAAAAATTTATTAGATTAGGAATTGCTACAATATTAGAAAATAATTTTATTGATTTAGATATTAAGTTAGCGAAAAATGGAAAAGAAGCATTAGAAATAATAGAGAAAGAAGAATTTGAAATTATCATAACAGATATTAATATGCCTACAATGAATGGGATGGAACTACTTAAAGAGGTAAATAAACTTGATAAAAAGATAAAAACTATTATATTAAGTGGATTTAATGAGTTTGAATACGCAAGACAAAGTATACAATATGGAGTGAAAAATTATTTACTAAAACCTATTGATGAAAAAGAGCTTAGAGATAATATTTATGAAATATTTAATGAAATAGAAAAAGAAAATCAAAATAAAAAAAAGGATTTTATAAAAGATTTTTTAATCTTTTTAGAAAGAAAGAAATATAATAAAATAGAAAAATTGTTAATTAAATTAAAGAAAAATATAAAAAATTTAACTTGTTATTATATTGAAACTACTTATAATATAAATAGCTTATCAGATATAGTTGTAAATATAAATGAAAATCAATATATTATTTTATCTGAAAAAGAAATAGATTTTTCTGATATAGAGTACAATTTTTTATGCCGAAGTAAAAAAGAAAGTATAAAAGATAGTTTTAATGAAATAGAAAAATTAAAAAAATATAAAATATTTTTTGAAAAAGAGAATATAACTTATGAAAATATAAAAAATAGAAAAAAAATTGAAATAGATAATGAAAAAATAGATACTATATATAATTATTTAAAATATGGTAAAATTAAAGAAATAGAGAAAGAAATAAATAGTCTATTTAATGATAAATTTATAAACAATGGAGATATTGAAAGTTTTGAAAAATTGCATAACTTATTTTATTTAAGAATTTTTCTGAAAAATCAGGATAAAATAGAAAAAGATATTTTAAATGAAAATTTTTTAAAAATTAAAAGTAAAAATATGAAAGAATATATTAATAAAATTTTGGAATCATTCAAAAAAATATGCTCTATAAAAGAGAATAGTAAAAATATAGAAGAAGTATATATAGAAAAAGCATTAGAATATATAAAACAAAATTATAATAAAGATATAAATATGGCAGTTGTATCAAATTATGTCTCATTAAATTATTCATATTTTTCAACAATTTTTAAAAAACATCTTGAAATGAATTTTTTAGATTATTTAAACAAAATAAGAATAGAAAAAGCAAAAGAATATTTAAAAAGAGTAGATTATAAGATATATGAAATAGCAGAAGAAGTAGGATATAAGAATCCAAAACATTTTTCAAAAATATTTAAAAAAATAGAAAAAATCACACCAATAGAATATAGATTAAGATATAAAGAAGAAGGAGAGATAGGAGATGATGATGAAAAAGACTGATTTTTTAATTAACAACTATGATAAACAAAAATGTTTTTCTAGTTTTTTACCAGGGATTGCAGGTAAAGAAGGTATACCGATGTGGGTATTTTATGTAAACAGAGGTCAGGGAATTGCTAGTTTTGGGATTACAAATAAAGACAATTCTATAATGGAATTTAAACCAGCTGATCAAAGTTATACATCGACACCTTTAAAAGGGTTTAGAACATTTTTAAAAATTGAAAATGAATATTATGAAGCATTTTCAGAAACAACTCATAGCGATAACATTAGTAGAGATATGTATATATACAAAAATAAATTAGAAATAGTAGAAATAAATAAAGAATTAGAATTAAAAGTAAAAGTGGTTTATTTTACTATTTCAAATGAAGAATTTCCTGGATTAATAAGAAGAGTAGAAATAGAAAATTTATCTGATAAAGATAAAAATATAGAAATAGTAGATGGATTACCAGAAGTATTGCCATATGGTGTTTCAAGCACATTATTTAAGGAGATGGGATTTACAGCTAGAGCTTGGATGCAAATATCAAATACAGATAAAAAAGTTCCATTTTATGGTGTAAGAACAGAAATTGGAGATATAGAAGTAGTTGAAGAGATAAAAAGTGGATACTTTTATTTTGCAACAAATGAAGATAATCTTTTAGATGTTATATATGATAAAAATATTTTATTTGAAATGAACACGAGTTTACAAGTTCCGTATAATTTTAAAAATGAGAAATTAAAAGAGATTTTATTAAAAAAACAATATTGTGAAAATACCCTTCCAAGTGCATTTTCTTGTATTGAAAAAATAGTAAAATCAAATGAAAAAATGATAATAAATAGTATGTTTGGCTTTGCTGAAGATAGAGATGATATAAATGCAAAAATTAATATCTTGAAAACAAATGAGTTTGTTGAAAGAAAATTAAAAGAAGCTGATGAAGTAATTGAAGAAGTAGTTGACAATATTTATACTAAAACCTCAAATGAATTGTTTAATAAATATTGTGAGCAAAATTATATGGATAATATTTTAAGAGGAGGTTATCCATTAGTATTTGATAGTAAAAATGGTAAAAATGTATATCATATATTTTCTAGAAAACATGGAGATTTAGAAAGAGATTATAATTTTTTCTCATTACAAGCAAATAAATATTCTCAAGGTAATGGAAATTTTAGAGACGTATTACAAAACAGAAGAAATGATATATTATTTAATCCAGAAATAGAAGATTTCAATTTAAATATGTTTATTAATTTTATTCAAGCTGATGGAAATAATCCGTTAGTTGTAAAAGGAACTGTATTTAGATTAGATTCTAATTCAAAGATATTTGAATTAGTTGAAAATAAAATGGATGAATTAAGAGAATATTTATTAAATAATTATTTTACTCCTGGAGAAGTTTTAACATTTATTAATAATAATAAAATTAATTTAAAAGTAAATGAAACAGAGTTTATAAATAAACTAATGTACGACTGTGAACAGTTTGAGCAAGCAGAATTTGGAGAAGGATACTGGATTGATCATTTTACATATTTAATGGATTTAATTGATTCATATAAAGAAATATATCCAGAAAAAATAGAAGAGATTTTATTTAATAAAAATAAATATAGAGTATTTGATAGTCCTGCGTTTGTACAAGCAAGAAAGGATAAATACAAAATTTACAAAGGGAATGTAATGCAAATAGGAGCAGTACTTGAAAATCATAAAAAAGAAGAAATTTTAAAAGAAAGAGGTCATAATTATTTAGTTGACAAAACTAGAGAAATATATTCAACAAATATGTTTGAAAAACTTCTTCTTTTAGGAATAAATAAATTTGCAACACTTGATCCATTAGGAATGGGGCTTGAAATGGAAGCTAATAAACCAGGATGGAATGATGCATTAAATGGACTTCCTGGAATAATTGGTTCTGGAATGAGTGAAACTTTTGAATTAAAAAGAATATTAGAATTTTTATTAGAAAATTTAAAATCTACAAATAATAATCAATTTGAAATATTAGTTGAATTAAAAGACTTTATTATAGGAATTTCTAATGAATTAGATAATTATTTTGAAAATAATAATCAATTTGAGTATTGGGATAAAGTAGCAACTTTAAAAGAGGCTTATAGAGAAAAAGTATTTTTTTATATTGATGGAGCAAAAGAAATAGTAGAAAAAGAGTTTTTAATAAAAACTATAGAAAAAATGTTAAATAAAATGGAAAAAGGAATAAAATTAGCAAAAGAGTATGGGAAAGGAATTTATCCTACATATTTCACATATACTTTAACAGAATACGAAGAAAAAGATGGAATAATAACTCCTAAAAAATTTGATGTAAGAGCATTACCACATTTTTTAGAGGGAGTAGCAAGAGCATTTAAAATAATAGATAATGAAGAGCAAAAACAGTTATATAAATTTGTAAAAGAATCAAATATATATGATAAAAAATTAAAAATGTATAAAACATCAGAAAGCATAGAAAATGAACCATATAGTATAGGAAGACTTAGAGCATTCACGCCAGGATGGCTAGAAAATGAATCTATATTTATGCATATGGAATTCAAATACTTATTAGAGATATTAAAAGCTAATTTAGTAGATGAATTTTATAAAGATATAAAAACTATGTTACCACCATTTTTAGATTATAAAACATACGGAAGAAGTGTACTTGAAAATTCATCATTTATAGTAAGTAGTGCAAATGGAAATGAAAATCTACACGGACAAGGATTTAGTGCAAGACTTAGTGGATCTACAGCAGAATTTTTAAGTATGTGGAAGTACATTTTTATAGGTGATAAATTATTTGAGTATAGAAATAATGATTTAACATTTACATTTAATCCAAAAATAAATACAGAATTTTTTAATGAAAATGGAGAAATTGAATTTAAGTTATTTTCAAAAATTAATATAAAATATATAAATCCATCTAAAAAATCTACTTATGGAGAAAATGGAGTAAAAATAAGTAAGATAGAGTTATTTATTGAGGGAGAAAAAATAGAAGTTTCCGGAAATATGATTTCTGGAGAAGTTGCTTATAAGCTTAGAGAGAAAAGAGTGGATAAAGTAATTTGTCACTTTGAATAGGAGATGATTATGAAGATAAGATTAATTGAAACAGCTAAAAATACTAATGATAGATTAACAGAAAAAGAATTTCAAAGAATAGATTCAGGAGAAATAAAAATAAAAATTAATTCTGAAAAAAAATATCAAACAATGCTTGGAATAGGGGGAGCTTTTACAGAAGCTGCCTCTACAACTATAGATAAACTTAGTAAAGATAAGCAAGAGGAAATATTAAAAGCTTATTTTGATAAAGAAGAGGGAATAGGTTATTCTTTTTGTCGTACACATATAAATAGTTGTGATTTTTCTTTAGAAAATTATGCTTATTGTGAAACACCAGATGATATAGAATTAAAAACTTTTTCAATTGAAAGAGATAAAAAATCTTTGATACCTCTTATTAAAAAGGCGTTTTCTTTAAATCCAGAGATAAAATTATTTGCTTCTCCATGGTCTCCTCCTGCTTGGATGAAAACAAATGGTAGAATGAATAATGGTGGGAAATTAAAATTAGAATATAGAGAAGTATGGGCAAAATATTTTGCTAAATATATAAAAGAATATAAAAAAGAAGGAGTAGACATATGGGGATTAACTATTCAAAATGAACCTATGGCTGAAACACCTTGGGATAATTGTATTTATGAAAGTGATGAAGAAAGAGATTTTGTAAAAATATTAGGGCCTACTTTAAAAAAAGAAGGATTAGAAAATATAAAAATAATAGTATGGGATCATAATAAAGATATAATGAAAGAAAGAGTTGATACTATATTATCTGATAAAGAAGCAGCAAGATGGGTTTGGGGAGTTGGATTCCATTGGTATGGTCAAAATGGTGATAATAGTACAAATATGGATGACAGTGTACTTGATTATACGCATAAAACATATGGAAAGAATTTACTTTTTACAGAAGGATGCAATCCACATTATAATACGGGGAAAACATCACTTGTAGGTGAATGGTGGACTGGAGAAAAATATGGAAAACATATTATAAATGATCTTAATCATTATACAATTGCTTGGTGTGATTGGAATATAGTACTTAATGAATTTGGTGGTCCAAATCATGTAAATAATTTTTGCGATGCTCCAATAATTGCAGATACTAAAGAAAATAAAATATATTATAATTCTTCTTATTTTTATATTGGACATTTTAGTAAATATATAAAGAGAGGATACAAAAGATTAGAACATAAATTATCTTCTAATGATTTATGGGTGACAACTTGGGCTGGAGAAGCTAAGTATATAGTTGTCATAATGAATGAAAAAAATGAAGAAAAAACTTATGAAATAGAATTAGATGAAGAAAAAGTTAAAGGAATGATAAAACCACATTCTATTCAAACTATAATATTAGAAAAATAAAGGAGAAATAATATGAGAGTAACAATAGAAAGTAAATTTTATAACTTTTTAGATATAATATATAAAATAATGAAATTAAGTATATTTTTTATATTGAGCTCACTTGGGATTGTTACTCTTTTTTCTTCATTAACAAGTGTGGCATATATTACACGAAAATGGATTGATAATGGAAAAATTGAAATTTTTAAAAATTATAAAAAATTATTTAGAGAAAATATAAGAGAATCAGTAGTTTTAACTCTTATATTTTTTCTGCTTTTTATAATTCTTGAAATAGGGAAAAAGTTGTCTTTTATTTATGGAATATTAGAAATATATTTTTTAATGTATTTTTTTATTATAGCCTATATCAAAGCGAATTATGAAATGAAAATAAAAAACATTTTTAGTTTTGCATTTAAATTTTTAAATTTAAATATTTGGATAATAGTTCCGTTTTTAGGTGTATTGTACTTAATATATGTTATATTTGTATTTAATATATTTTTATTTATTGTATTTGGGATAGGATTGGGATTAATTTTTTTAAATATATTAATTTACTATACTTTAAAAAAATATAATAAATAATAAGAGGTTAGAATATAAATAAGAAAAATAAATAAAATTTTCATAATTTCGTATACTTAATTTAGAATTGTGAAAAATAAATAATCTTTTGGAGGAAAGAAAATGGAAATATTTTTAGGAGAAAATAAAATAAAACATTCAGAAAAAAAAATTTTACCAGAAATAGTAAAAATAAATAATAAAGAATATTATAAAATAAATAATGTTGATAAAATGAATCCATTTTTTATGACTATCACAAGTAATAGTGATCATTTTATGTTTATTTCAAGTACAGGAGGACTTACAGCAGGTAGAAAAAATCCTGATAATACTATATTTCCTTATTATACAGATGATAAAATTCATGATACATATGAAATAACAGGAAATAAAACAATAATGATAGTTGAAATAAAAAATAAAAAATATTTATGGGAGCCATTTTCTTTAAATTTAATTTATGATATTCAAAGAAATATATATAAAAATGATTTAGGAAATAAAATAATATTTGAAGAGATAAATAATGATTTAAATATTACATTTCAATATTCTTATGAGAATAGTGAAAAATATGGTTTTATAAAAAAAAGTAAAATTATTAATAAAAATAGTGAAAAAATAAAAATAGATATAATTGATGGATTACAAAATATACTTCCATATGGAGTAGAAAAATTAGTACAAGATACTAAAAGTACTCTTATAGATGGATATAAAAAAGTAGAATTAATAAAAGATGTAAATTTAGGTATATATCGACTTAGTTCGGTACCTGTAGATAGAGCAGAACCAAGTGAAGCACTTTCAGCAAATGTTGTATGGGGAATATTTAATGAAATAAAAAATAAAAAAATACTATTAAGTAGTAAGCAATTAAATGATTTTAGAGAAGGTAAATTAGTTAAAGAGGAAAAAGAAGTAAAAGGAGAAAAAGGATCATATTTAGTTAACTTACAATTTGAATTAGAAAATGAAAAAGAATGGATTATAACTTTTGACTTAAATTATGATTATTCAAAATTAGTAAAATTAATAAAAAATATAAAAAAAGATAATATAATTGAGAAACTTGAAAATGATATAAAAATAGGATATGAAGAATTAAAAAGATTTATAGCATTATCTGATGGAATTCAATTTACAAATGATAAATTAAACGATAAAAGACATCTTTCAAATGTAATGTTCAATATTATGAGAGGCGGAATATTTTATAAGGATTATTTAATAGATAAAAAAGATTATTTGAAATATTTAAATAGCTGTAATAAAGAAATTTATAATGAATTTGAAAATAGTTTTAATGAAATAGAATATGAAATTAATTATTTTGAATTGATAAATCATGTTGAAAAATTAAATAATCCACATTTAATAAGAATAACATTAGAATATTTGCCACTTATTTTTTCAAGAAGACATGGAGATCCAAGTAGACCTTGGAATATTTTTAATATCGATATAAAAAATGAAAAAGGTGAATATCAATTTTATTATCAAGGGAATTGGAGAGATATTTTTCAAAATTGGGAATCATTAGCTATATCATATCCAGGATTTATTTTTTCGATGATTACAAAATTTTTAAATGCTTCTACTATTGATGGATACAATCCATATAGAATAACTAAAAATGGTATTGATTGGGAATTACATGATCCAGAAGATCCTTGGTCATTTATTGGATATTGGGGAGATCATCAAATAATTTATTTGTTAAAACTTCTCGAATTAGCAAATGAATATTATCCAGAAAAATTAAAAGAGTTTTTAAATAAAAATATTTTTACATTTGCAAATGTACCATATAGAATAAAAAAATATGAAGACATAAAGAAAGATCCTCAAAATACAATAGATTTTGATACTAAACTAAATAATTTAATAGAGAAAATAGAAAAAGAAATTGGTTACGATGCAAAATTTGTATTAAATGGTAAAACTCCAAGATTGGTTAATTTTACAGAAAAATTATTAGTATCTTTACATGCTAAAATATACAATTTTATTTTAGATGCAGGAATATGGATGAATACTCAAAGACCTGAATGGAATGATGCTAATAATGCACTTGTAGGGTATGGAGTATCTGTTGTTACATTATGTTATATAAGTAGATTTTTAAAATTTATAAAAGAATTATATAAAAATAGTAATGAAAATAGTTATAAATTATCAAAAGAATTAGCTCAGTTAACTGATAGTATTTATTCTATATTTGTAAAAAATAAAGAGTATTTAAATAATGATTTTGATGATAAAAAAAGATTAATAATAACAGATGAGTTAGGATTAGCTGGTGAAAAATATAGAGAAATAGTTTATAAGTTAGAAGAAACTGAAAAAATAGAATATAGTAAAGAAAAATTATTAGACTTATTTGATATTTTATTAAAATTTGTAGATAAATCAATAGTTCATAATAAAAAAGAAAATGGTCTATATAGTGCATATAATATAACAAATTATAATGATAAAGAAATGAAAGTAGAATTTTTATATGATATGCTTGAAGGACAAGTTGCTGCATTAAGTAGTTTTAAGCTTGATATTGATGAAGTTATCCAATTAATTGAAAAAATGTATAGTAGTGAATTATACAGAAAAGATCAAGAGAGTTTTATGCTTTATCCAGATAAAAGACTTCCAAATTTCTTAGAGAAAAATATTTTGCCTAAAGAAAAAGTAGAAAGTTTAAAAATTGTACAAGAACTTTTAAAAGAAAATAATGAAACTTTTATTAAAAAAGATATAGAGGGAAATTATCATTTTGATAGTTCTTTTAGAAATAAAAATGTTTTATTAGAAAAGCTAGAGTTCTTATCACTTAATGAAAAATATAATTCGTTAATAAAAGAAGAAAAATCAAAACTTTTAGATATCTATGAAGAAGTATTTCAACATAGATTATTTACAGGAAGATCAGGAACATTCTATAAATATGAAGGACTTGGAAGTATTTATTGGCATATGGTATCAAAATTAGTTCTTGCAGTAGCTGAAAATATATATATATTTGATAAGAATAATGTAGAAAAATCAAAATTAGAAAAACTTATAAATTATTATTATAAAATAAAAGAAGGGTTAGGAATTCATAAAAATCCAAAAGATTATGGGGCCTTTACAACAGATCCATATTCTCATACACCAAAACAAAGTGGAGTACAACAACCAGGAATGACTGGTCAAGTAAAAGAAGATATTTTAAGTAGATTCTTAGAATTAGGAATCTATGTAAAAAATAAAGAAATAATATTTAATCCAATAATGTTAAAAAAAGAAGAATTTATAAATAATGAGTATTTAGAATTTTCTTTTGCAAATACAAAAATAAAATATGTTATTTCAGAAAACCCTAGTTTAGTAGTTAAATATAAATGTGGAGATATACAAGAATTTAAAGAATTAAAATTTAATAAAAAAGTAAGTAATGATATATTTAATAGAAGTAATAATATTGAAATAATAGAAGTTTATTTAAAATTATAATAAAAAAACTGTGTAGATAGCTAGAAATAGTTTTTTACACAGTTTTTTTATTATTTTTATTTATTTGAATATTATAAAATTTTTTACTATAACAAGTTGAAATTAAAAATAAAAATATATAGGGGGCGTTAAGATGAGATTTCCAAAATTAAAAATAGCAGATTTAGATGTAAAAATACCAATTGTACAAGGTGGAATGGCAGTAAAAGCTTCGCTATCAAATTTGGCAGCAGCAGTAGCAAATGAAGGTGGAATAGGTTTAATAGCTGGGTCAGCACTTCCATTAGATGAAGTAAAGTCTGAAATAAGAAAAGCAAGAGAAATGACTAATGGAATAATAGGAATAAATGTAATGTTTGCTGTGACAGAGTTTAAAGATGTTGTTATTACAGCAATGAAAGAAGGAATAGATTTAGTTGTATGTGGTGCAGGTTTTTCAAGAGATGTATTTCAATGGGGAAAAGAGTATAATGTTCCAGTGGTACCTATTGTATCATCTGTAAAATTAGCAAAACTATCTCAAAGATTAGGAGCTAGTGCAATAGTTGTTGAAGGTGGTAATGCAGGAGGGCATCTTGGAACTGATGATGATTCATGGGATATAGTAAAAGAGATAAAAGAAGCTGTAAAAATACCAGTAATTGGAGCAGGAGGAGTAGTAACGCCAGAAGATGCTAAAAGAATGTTTGATTTAGGAGTAGACGGTATCCAAATGGGAACAAGATTTGTAGCTACATACGAATGTAATGTATCAGAAAAATTTAAACAGATATATGTAAATGCAAAAGAAGGCGATGTAGTAAGAATAGATAGTCCAGCAGGACTTCCAGCAAATGCAATAAAAACAAGATTTGTGGAAAGATTATTTAATGGTGAGATAGAAAAACCAAGAAATTGTGATAATTGTTTAAAACATTGTAACCATGAGTTTTGTGTAAAAGAAAAATTATTAAATGCTCATGCAGGAAATCTTGAAGATGGATTATATTTTTCTGGGAAAGATGTATATAAAGTAAATGAGATTGTTTCAGTAAAAGAAGTTTTTGATAAATTAAAAGCTTATTAATAAAAAAACAGGCTAAAATGAGTTGATTTTATTTTAGCCTGTTTTTTATTTGTTGTTATTTTCATTATTAAAAAAGTAAAATATAATTACTGTATTTTAAAAAACTTGAAAAATATGAAAAATATAAGTTAAACTAAAATAGTCGTAATATAAAAAAGACAATTAAAGCAAAAAAAAGAAATAAAATATATAAAAGAGAGTATTGACAAAACTAAGGTTTTTATATATAATTATGTATGAATTAAATAATACAATTTAGGAGGAGTTTTTATGGGAATGACAATAGTTGAAAAAATCCTTGCAAAACATGCTGGTAAAAAGAAAGTAACTCCTGGTGAAAATATATGGATAGAAGTAGATACTTTGCTTACTCATGATGTTACAGGACCAGGGACAATGGCTATATTTAAAGAAAAATTTGGAAAAGATGCAAAAGTATGGGATAAAGATAAAGTAGTGCTTATTCCAGATCATTATATTTTTACAAAAGACAAACATGCGATGAGAAATTTAGAGTATGTAAAAGAATTTGCAAATGAACAAGAACTTACATATTATTATGAACCATTTACAGATAAGTATAAAGGGGTATGTCATGTAGCTTTAGCTGAAGAAGGACATACTAGACCTGGGGAAGTTTTATTTGGAACAGATTCTCATACATGTACAGCTGGAGCCTTTGGACAATTTGCCTCTGGGATAGGAAATACAGATGCTGCATATATAATGGGAACAGGTAAATTATGGGTAAAAGTCCCAGAAACAATTAGATTTACTTTTGAAGGAGCACTTCCGCCATATATAATGGGGAAAGATATCGCTTTAATTTCAATAGGAGAAGTAGGATTCTCAGGAGCTACATATAAATGTATGCAATACGATGGTAGTGGAATAAGAGGAATAAGTGTAGAAGAAAGAATGACTATATGTAATATGGCAATAGAAGCAGGTGGAAAATGTGGAATAATTGAACCAGACGATAAAACCATAGAATATGTAAATGCAAGAACAGATAAAGCCTATGATTTATTTTATTCTGATACAGATGCAGTATATGCAAAAGAATATATATATGATTCTGCAAAATTAGAACCAGTTGTAGCAAAGCCGTATTCTCCTGGAAATGTAGATTTAGCAAAAAATTGTGAGGATGTAAAACTTGACAGAGCTTATATAGGTTCTTGTACAGGTGGAAAAGTAGAGGATTTTTTTGCTGCAGCAAAAATATTAAAAGGAAGAAAAGTAGCGATAGATACATTTATAGTACCGGCTACTACAACAGTTAGAAAAAAATTAGAACAAATAACTATAGGTGGAGAAAACTTAATAGAAATATTTAAAAAAGCAGGGTGTAAGGTAGGTAAACCATCTTGTGCTGCTTGTCTTGGAGGACCTGAAGATACATTTGGAAGAACGCATGCAGATGAAGTAGTAATTTCTACGACAAATAGAAACTTCCCTGGAAGAATGGGATCGTTAAAATCACAAATTTATTTAGCATCTCCATATACAGCTGCAGCTTCTGCAGTTACTGGATATATAACAGATCCAAGAAAATTTTTGAAATAATTAAAAAATAAAAATTAGAAATGGAGTGACTAAGAATGGAAAAAATAATAAAAGGAAAAGTATATGTTTTAGGAGATAATATAGATACAGATCAAATAATACCAGCTATGCACTTGGTTTATAAAACAGATGATCCTGAAGAATCAAAGCTTTATGGTAAATATGCAATGTCAGGATTACCTTTAGATATTGCAGAAAAACAGCCTTTTATAAAAGGAGACGCTTATATTTCAGAATATCAAATAATGGTAGTAGGAAACAACTTTGGATGTGGTTCATCTAGAGAACATGCACCACTTGCATTACAAAAAGCAGGAATCAAAGCAGTAGTAGCAAAAGATTATGCTAGAATTTTTTATAGAAACTCTGTAGATGGAGGATTTTTAGTTCCATTTGAGTCAAAAGAAAAAATAGATAGTTTTTTTGATACTGGTGATGAAGCAGAAATAGATTTAGAAAATGCTATAATAAAAAATATTACAAAAAATAAAGAGTATAAATTAAATTCTTTAGGAGATGTAGCAAATATAATAGAAGCAGGTGGATTGTTTAATTATGCTCAAAAAAAAGGATTTATAAAATAAATAAAAAAGAACCAATTTCATAATTGAAATTGGTTCTTTTTTATTTATTATTAAAATTTGTAGTGATTAATACAGCTAAAAATATTTTAAAAAATTCACCAATTATAAAAGGAGTAAATCCCATATTTAAAAGAGTTGAAAAAGGTAAAAAGTTTCCATTAGATAATTTAAACCATATAGCAAATTGTAATAATCCTAATCCAAATACAATAAAAATATCCGCAGTAAACATTAGAATAAGATTTATTAAAATATTTGTATTATTATCATATTTTTTTCTAATATGCCCGATAAAATATACTGCAAATACAAAACCAATTAGATATCCTCCAGTGGGACCTGCTAATACACTTAAACCACTTTTTCCACCAGAAAACCATTTAACACCAAAAATACCTAAAATTATGTATAAAACTTGAGAAAATACAGCATAATTTTTCTTTAAAATTACACCAGCTATTAATACAATAAAAGTTTGAAGAGTAATTGGTACAGGTGTAAAAATAAGTGGTATTTTTATTTGTGCAGAGATTCCTGTAAGAATTGTAAAAACAAAGGTTAACAAAAGAGAGTGGGTTAAATTAAGATTGTCTCGCCATAAGAAAAATTTTTTTCTTTTTAAAATAATATTCATAGTAAACCTCCTAGTGTATAATATATTCAGACATAGTAGTCTAAGTTGATTTAGAAAAATTTTTTTTATTTTACTGTGTGATAAGATATTTTATAGTAATTAATACAATTATTATAGTTTAATGCAATTTTTAAAATTCCATTTATAAGAATTATTAATTTAAGTTTCTCTAGATTTTTTTATGTAAACAAGTCGAATTATATCTTATAATTTATTAAAATTATATATTTTTTACAAAAAAAGTCAAGATTTTTTATTGTTTATATTTTAGAGATAAAATATATTTTAATTTTTATTACTAAAAAATGTAGATTTAAATTTAATTTAAAGATTAAAAATATTTATTTATTAGACTATTGAAATCTATATACAGATATGATATATTAAATTATTGTTTTTTAGAATAATTTGTTAAGAAAAATTACTTGACAAAATTTATGAAATTTCATATAATAATTAAGGTATTTCTAAAAGGATAAAATGTTATTTTATCTTAAAAAAAGTATTAATTATTTTTTTAAATAATTAAAAAAATGGTGATAGCACATGAAAATTGATTTGAAAAAATTAAAAGAAGAAAACAAAAGCCATGTGGTAATTAATGATAGTTTACCAATATTGGATTCTGAAGAATTTAAAATTTCAAAACCAATAGATTTTAATGTAAACTTAACATTAATTGATGATGAGGTTTTTATAAAAGGAAATTTTAACACAGAAGTTAAACTAGAGTGTGGAAAATGTTTAAATAAATTTCATTACTATTTAGAAGGTGAATTAGAAGGACATTTTATTGATAAGGCAAAAATAAAAAAAATTATAAATGAATTAGAGGATGAATACGAGAATAGTGGAGAAATTTTTGAAGAGCTAAAGGATGATGAAATAGACTTAGCTAATTTAATAAGGGAACATATAATATTAGAATTACCAAGTTATCCAATATGTAGTAATAATTGCCAAGGGGTTGAAAATTTTGACAATTATTTAGATGATGGAGTAGATCCTAGATGGCAACAACTTATAGATATAACAAATAAAAAAAATAAATAAGTATATAGGAGGAATGAGATAAATGGCAGTACCTAAGAAAAAAACTTCTAAAGCTAAAAAAAATATGAGAAGATCTCATCATGCAATTAAAGCTTCTAGCTTATCAACATGTGATCATTGTGGAGCACCAAAAAGACCTCATAGAGTTTGTTTAGAATGTGGAAGCTACAATGGGAAACAAGTAATAGCACAAGCTGAATAATTTTTTTAAAAGCAAGATTAAATCTTGCTTTTTTTGTATAAATTAAGGAGGTGTTTTAAGTGATAAAAATAGCTTTAGATGCTATGGGAGGCGATTTTGCTCCTAGCTCAACAGTACAAGGTGCAGTAGAAGCTATAAAAGAAAATAGTGATATTAAAATAATCCTTGTAGGAAATGAAGAAAAAATTAATGAAGAATTAAGAAAATATAGTTACGATAAAGAAAAAATAGAAATTATACATACAGATGAAGAAATATTAATGAAAGAATCTATGCCACCAGCACTGGCGGTAAGAAAAAAGAAAAAAGCTTCTATGAATATAGCTGTCCAACTTGTAAAAGATGGAAAAGCTAATGCAGTAGTATCTGCTGGAAATACAGGAGCACTTATGACAGCTAGCCAGCTTACATTAAAAAGAATAAAAGGTGTATTAAGACCAGCTATAACAACTATTTTTCCTAAAAAAAATGGGAAAATGGTAATGATGGATGTAGGTGCTAATGCAGATTGTAAACCTGAATATTTAGAGCAGTTTTGTATAATGGGAATGGAATATGCTAAAATTTTGTTAGAAATAAAAAATCCTAAAGTAGCTCTTTTGAATATTGGAGAAGAAGAAGGAAAAGGAAATGAATTAGTAAAACAATCATATGAATTGATAAAATCTAATTCAAACATTAATTTTATTGGGAATATAGAATCAAGAGAAATGCTAACAGAAGGAAAAGCAGATGTAGTAGTTGCAGATGGATTTACAGGAAACATAGTACTAAAAACAGCTGAAGGAGTTGCAAAAACTATATTTGATATATTAAAAGAAGAAATAGAAACAAATTTTTTATATAAATTAGCTGCGCTAATTTTAAAACCTGTATTTAAAACAGTAAAAAATAGTTTGGATTCATCTGAATATGGAGGAGCATTATTTTTAGGATTGAATGGTATTTCCATAAAAGCTCATGGTAATTCAAACGGAAAAGCTATAAAGAATGCTCTTAATGTTGCAAAAAAATTTGCTGAAAGTAATTTTATAGAAAATATAAAAGAAAGTATTGATAAAAAGGAGCGAGTAGGAGGACTTAAATGAAACAATTAAAAAGTGTAGGAATAGTAGGAGTAGGTGCTTATGTTCCAGAAAAAATAATGACTAATTTTGATTTAGAAAAAATAGTTGAAACGAGTGATGAATGGATAACATCTAGAACTGGAATAAAAGAAAGACATATAGCAGAAGAAAATGAAGCTACAAGTGATTTAGGCTATGAGGCCGCTAAAAAAGCTTTGAAAGATGCTAATTTAAAACCTGAAGATATAGATTTAATTATAGTAGCAACTATTACACCAGATTATCCTTTTCCAGCGACGGCAGCTATTATTCAAGATAAATTAGGAGCAAAAAATGCAGCAGTGTTTGATTTAGAAGCTGCTTGTAGTGGATTAGTATATGGGATAGTTACAGGTGCAAATTTTATATCAACAGGAGCCTATAAAAATGTTCTTGTTATTGGAGCAGAAGCTTTATCTAAAATAATGGATTGGACAGATAGAAATACTTGTGTACTTTTTGGTGATGGAGCAGGAGCAGTTGTTTTAAGTGAAGTAGAAGAAGGATATGGTGTTTTATCATTTGATCTTGGAGCAGATGGAAGTGGAGGACATACTCTAGATCAACCAGGAGGCGGATCTAGAAATCCAGCAACAGTAGAAACTGTAAATAATAGAATGCATTATTTAAAAATGAAAGGTAAAGAGGTATTTAAATTTGCAGTAAATGTATTACCAAAAACAACATTAAAAACGCTAGAAAAAGCTGAATTAACAATAGATGATGTAAAATTATATATACCACATCAAGCCAATTTTAGAATAATAGATTCAGCAGCTAAAAAACTTAATGAATCTATAGACAAATTTTATATGAACATGGATAGATTTGGAAACACTTCAGCAGCATCAATAGGAATAGCACTTTCAGAAATATATGAGAATAAAAAATTAAAAAAAGGTGATAATATATTATTAGTAGGATTTGGAGCAGGACTTACATATGCTTCTTGTGTTATTAAGTGGGCTAAATAATCTAGTTGACACTTATAATCTCTTATGATAAAATAAATTACACCTGTTATTTATAAGGAGGAAAGATGTCAAAAATAGCATTTTTATACCCAGGGCAAGGTGCTCAATATGTTGGGATGGGTAAAGATTTATATGAAAATAATGAGCTTGCTAAAAAATATTTTAATGAAATATTTGATAGCTTAGATATAGATTTAAAAGAGATAATGTTTAATGGACCAGAAGAAAAATTAAAAGAAACAAAATATACGCAACCAGCAATAGTTGCTATGAGTTTAGTACTTACAAAGTTATTAGAAGAAAAAGGAATAAAAGCTGATTATGTAGCAGGACATTCATTAGGAGAATATTCAGCACTTGGAGCAGCAAACTTTTTATCATTACAAGATACAATAAAACTTACTGCAAAACGTGGAGAGATAATGAATAAAGTTGCTCAAAAAGTAAATGGAACAATGGCTGCTATAATTGGTTTAGAAAAAGAAAAAATTCAAGAAATATTAAAAGATATATCTGGAGTTGTAGAAGCAGTTAACTTTAATGAGCCTAATCAAACGGTTATAGCTGGAGAAGTAGAGGCTATAAATGAAGCTTGTGAGAAGTTAAAAGAAGCAGGAGCAAAGAGAGCTCTTGTATTAGCTGTATCAGGACCATTTCATTCATCGCTTATGAAAGAAGCTGGAGAACAATTAAAAGAATATCTAAATAATTTTGAAATTCAAGAAGGAGTAGCAAGTTTAATTGCAAATACTTCAGTTGAAATAGTAGCAAAAAATAATTTAATAGATGAATTATATAGACAAACTTTTGGACCAGTAAGATGGGTTGAAACTATAGATAAATTAAAAGAATTAGGAGTAGATACATTTTATGAAATTGGACCAGGAAAAGTTTTAAAAGGTTTATTAAGAAAAATAGATAGAAATTTAAAAGTAATAAATATAGAAAAAGTTAATGATTTAGATTTTTAAGTTTAGGAGGATGTTATGATTACTATTGATTTAAAAGGAAAAACAGCAGTTATTACTGGTTCGGCTAGAGGGATAGGAAGAGCTATAGCTGAAAAATTAGCAGAAGCAGGGGCAAATATAGTAATAAGTGATATTTTAGAAGATATGGGAATTGCAACTGCAAATGAAATAAAAGAAAAATATGGCGTAGAGACTATTTTTGTAAAAACTAATGTTACTTTAATGGAAGATGCAATAGATTTAGTAAATAAAACAAAAGATACCTTTGGTAGCGTAGATATTTTTGTTAATAATGCAGGAATAACAAAAGATGGTTTATTTATGAGAATGAGTAAAGAAGATTTTGAGAGAGTAATAAATATAAATTTAACAGGAGCCTTTAATTGTGCACAAGCTGCTTATAAAATTATGATGAAACAAAGAAGCGGAAGTATAATAAATATGGCTTCAGTTATAGGATTAGTAGGTAATCTTGGACAAGCAAATTATGCTGCGTCAAAAGCAGGACTTATAGGATTTACAAAATCAATAGCATATGAAGCAGCAAAAAGAGGAGTAAGAGTAAATGCTATTGCTCCGGGATATATTAAAAGTGATATGACAGATTTACTAAAAGATGATGTAAAAGAAGCAATTATGGGGAAAATTCCTATGAATAAAATGGGATCTGTAGAAGATGTTGCTAATGCAGCATTATTCTTAGCATCAAATTTATCATCATATATTACTGGAAAAACAATAACAGTAGATGGTGGAATGGTAATGGTATAAACTTTTATATTTAATTATGCATTATAAAGTTTATTTTATGTTGTTTTTTTAACAAAATTTCTTGAAAAAATAAAGAAAATTTGTTATTATCATATATGAAGAAAAAATTAGGAGGTAATAGAATGTTAAAAAGAGTAAAAGCTGTAATAGTTGATCAATTAGGAGTAGATGAGTCACAAGTGACTTTAGAAGCATCATTTGTTGATGATTTAGGAGCAGATTCTTTAGATACTGTTGAATTAATCATGGCTTTCGAAGAAGAATTTGGAATTGAAATTCCTGATGAAGATGCAGAAAAAATTAAAACTGTAAAAGATGTTATTGATTACGTAGAAAAAAATCAATAATCAAAAGATATAAATGTTTGTGATCAAGGGGTATTAAGCTAATACCCCTTTATTAATATTATAAAGAAATATTAAAGAGGTGAAATAGATAATGAATAGGGTAGTAATTACAGGAGTAGGATTAATTACAGCATTAGGAACAGGAGTAGAAAAATCTTGGAATGCTATAAAAGAAGGGAAAATAGGAGTTAGACATATTCAAGGGTTTGACACAGAAGGCTTTCCAGTAAAAATAGCAGGGGAAGTAATAGATTTCAATCCTGAAGAATATGGTATGCCTAAAAAAGAATTAAAAAAATTAGCTAGATTTACACAATTTGGAATAGCAGCGTCTAAAATGGCGTTAGAGGACTCTGGGTATAAAATAACAGATGAAAATGCATATAAAGTAGGAGTTTTAGTTAGTTCTGGTATAGGTGGACTTGAAATATTAGAGGCACAACATAGTGTTATGTTAGAAAAAGGACCTAAAAGAATGTCACCATTTACAATACCAGCTCTTATAGAAAATATGGGTGCAGGAAATATTTCTATCTATTTAGGAGCAAAAGGACCTTCAAAAACAATAGTTACTGCTTGTGCAGCTGGAACACATTCAATAGGTGATGCATATAGAATGATAAAATATGGAGAAGCAGATGCAATGTTAGCTGGAGGAACGGAAGCTTGTATAACGCCATTTGGAGTAGCAGGTTTTGCTGCATTAAAAGCACTTTCTACAAGAAATGATGAACCTGAAAAAGCTTCAAGACCATTTACAAAAGATAGAGATGGATTTGTTATGGGAGAAGGAGCAGGGGTTTTATTTTTAGAAAGTTTAGAATCTGCTAAAAAAAGAGGAGCTAAAATTTATGCTGAAGTAATAGGATATGGAGCAACTTCTGATGCATATCATATAACGGCTCCAGCAGCTGGTGGTGAAGGAGCAGCAAGAGCATTTAAACTAGCTTTAGAAGAAGCGGGAGTAGAATTAACAGATGTTGATTATATAAACGCACATGGGACGTCAACACCAGCAAATGATAAAAATGAAACGGCAGCTATAAAAAGTGTATTTGGAGAGCATGCATTTGATTTAGCAGTTAGTTCAACAAAAGGTGCGACTGGACATGCATTAGGAGGAGCTGGCGGAATAGAAGGAGCAATATTAGCTTTAGCTATTGATGAAGAAGTATTACCTCCTACAGTAAATTATGATAATCCAGATGAAGAATGTGACTTAGATTATGTACCAAATCAAGCAAGAAAAAGAAAAATAAATGTAGGGTTATCAAGTTCATTAGGATTTGGTGGGCATAATGCAGTAATTGCATTTAAAAAATATACAGATTAAAGGAGTGTTATTTATGTATGAAAATAAAAACCTAAATGAATTAGAAAAACGTTTAGGATATTATTTTAAAAGTCAGACACTTCTAAAAAAAGCTTTAATACATAGATCTTATGGTAATGAAAATTGGGATTATAAAAACACAAATAATGAAAGACTAGAACTGCTAGGTGATGCAGTTCTAGATCTTATCGTTACGGAGTATTTATATTTAAATTTTTCTGATTCAAATGAAGGCGAATTAGCAAAATTAAAATCAATGATAGTAAGCGAACCAGTATTAGCAGAGATTTCTTTAGAAATTGGATTAGGAGATTTTTTACTATTAAGTAAAGGAGAGGAATTAACTGGGGGAAGAGAAAGAGAATCTATATTAGGTGATGCTTTTGAAGCTCTTTTAGGTGCGATTTATTTAGATTCTGATTTTAATAGTGCAAAAGAATTTGCTTTAAAATATCTTGAATACAGAATACTTCATATAAATGAAAATGAAGAATTAATTGATTATAAAACAATATTACAAGAGTATGCACAAAGAGTTTATAAGGTTATCCCAATATACGAAGTAATAAAAGAAATAGGACCAGATCATAAGAAAAGCTTTGAAATAGGAGTGAAAATTTCAGAAGAGATATTTATAGGTGTAGGAAAAGGTAAAAACAAAAAAACAGCTGAACAACATGCAGCAAAAAATGCATGTAAAAAAATGGGAGTAAATATAAATGAAGCATTATAATATACCAATATTTATAGCACATTATGGATGCCCAAATACATGTACTTTTTGTAATCAGAATAAAATAACAGGAGTTATAACTAATATTACGCCTAATGAAGTTAAAAAAATTATTGACGAATATTTAGAAACTTTACCAGAAAATTCAAATAAAGAAGTAGCTTTTTTTGGGGGGACTTTTACAGCGTTACCACTAAATATACAAGAAGAATTTCTAAAAATAGTAAAATCGTATATAGATTTGGGTGTAGTAAATGGGATAAGATTATCAACTAGACCTGACTGTATAGATGATAAGATATTATCATTATTAAAAAAATATAATGTTACGACAATTGAACTTGGAGTACAATCACTTGACAATGAAGTTTTATCATTATCTGAAAGAGGATATAAAGAAGAAATAGTATATTATGCATCAGAACTTATTAAAAAATATAACATTATTTTAGGAATACAGATAATGCCAGGATTAAATGGAAGTAACTTTAATAGTGATTTAGAAACAATAAAAAAAGTAGTTAAAATAAAACCAGATATAGTTAGAATTTATCCGACGTTAGTGATTAATAAAACTAAATTAGAAATATTATATAAAAGAGGAGAATTTACTCCTCTTTCATTAAATGAAGCTATAAAAATCTCAGCTTTAGCTATAGCTTATTTTGAGCTTAATAATATAAAAATTATTCGAGTAGGATTACAACCTTCGGATGATTTAAGAGAGGATGGGGTAATTATAGCAGGGCCATTTCATCCAGCTTTTAAAGAATTAGTAGAAGGTAAAATTATTTCTTTATTTTTTGATAAAATTTTATCAAAAAATAAAATAAATATAATTGAAACAAATCCTAGAAATATGTCTAGAGTTGTAGGGATAAATAAAGTAAATAAAATTAAATATTTTAATATTTTAAAAATAATACAAAATAAAGATATAAATATTTTTGAGTACAAAATAAATAATACTATCTATAAAAGAGAAGAAATCTTAAAAAATATTATTAAAACATGGGATGATGGAAGATGAAGCAAATTATTGTATCAGTAAAAGAATTTGAATCAAATGCAGCTCTTATAGAAGATAATAAATTAATTGAATTTCTAGTAGAAAGAGATGATTTAACTAGAATAGTAGGTAATATCTATAAAGGAAAAGTAGAAAATGTATTACCAGGTATGGAGTCAGCTTTTATTAATATAGGACTTGAAAAAAATGCATTTTTGTATGTTAATGATCTTAGAGAATTTGAAGAAAGATATTTAGATGGAGTAGAAAATAGTGATAGACCTATAGAAGATATATTAAAAAAAGATGATGAAGTTGTAGTACAGATTTTAAAAGAGCCTCGAGGAAATAAAGGAGCTAGAGTTACAACACATTATACAATACCAGGTAAATATTTAGTACTTATGCCAAATAACAATTATATAGGAATTTCTAAAAAAATTAAGGATGAGACTGAAAGAAAAAGACTTTATGATTTGATAGAAAGAATAAAGCCAGAAAATGTAGGACTTATAATTAGAACAGAAGCAGAAGGGAAAGAAGATATATATTTTGAAAGAGAAATAGAGTATTTAGTAAAAAAATGGCAAGAAATAGAATATAATATAAGTAGAGCTAAAATTGGAGAAATATTATACAGTGATAATGATTTAGTAAATAGAGTAGTAAGAGATATATTTTCTCATGAAATAAATGAACTTATTATTGATGACGAAAAAAAATATTGGGAAATAATAGATTATATTAACGCATTTTCTGAAAGAGAAATGTCAACTAAAATAAAACTTTTTACAGAAGAACAAGAGATTTTAGACTATTATAAAATAAAGTCAGAAGTAGAAAAAGCATTAAAAAAAGAAGTATGGTTAGATTGTGGCGGATATTTAGTGATAGAAAAAACAGAGGCGCTCATTAGTATAGATGTAAATACTGGAAAGAATGTAGGATTGCATAATTTAGAAGAGACAGTACTTCAAACAAATTTAGAAGCGGCAAGAGAGATTCCTAGACAACTTAGACTTAGGAATTTAAGTGGAATAATAATAATAGATTTTATTGATATGAGAATTGAAGAAGATAAAGAAAAAGTACTATTAGAACTTGAAAAGAATTTGTCAAAAGATAGAGTAAAAAATAATATAATACATTTTACAGATTTAGGACTTATTGAGATGACTAGAAAAAGAGAAGGAAAACCTCTTTCTAATTATTTTTTAGAAGAATGCTATTTATGTAAAGGAAATGGTTATGTGAGATCTGTAGAAGCTATAGTCCATGAAATAATAGAGCAGGTAAAACAAGATGCAAAAGAAGATGATATTAATAAAATAAAAATTTTAGCAAGTGAAAGAGTGTATGAAATATTAAATTCAACATATAAAGAATTTATTAATACATATTTAAAGAGTAAAAATAAAAGTTTTGAGTTAGAAAAATTAAATAAACAAAATTTTAATGATTATGAATTAATATATGAAAAATAGAAAAGAGGATTTATGGAGAAAAAAAAAGCAATATATGCTGGAAGCTTTGATCCAATAACAAAAGGACATCTTGATATAATAAAAAGAAGTAGTAAAATCTTTGATGAAGTAATAGTAGGGGTTCTTAATAATTCTAATAAAAAATACTGGTTTTCTTTAGAACAAAGAGAAAACATGATAAAAAAAAGTCTAGAAAATGAAAAAATAGAAAATATTAAAATAGATAGTTTTGAAGGATTATTAGTAGATTTTATGAATAGAAAACAATGTAATATATTAGTTAGAGGTCTTAGAGCAGTATCGGATTATGAATATGAACTTCAATTAGCTCTTACAAATTCTGTACTTTCTAAAAATAGTATAGAAACTATTTTTTTACCAGCTTCTAGAGAAAACCTATATTTAAGTGCAAGTATAGTAAAAGACATAGCATTAAATAAAGGAGAATTAACAGAATTTTTACCAAAAGTTATAATAGATGATGTAATAAAAAAAGCTAATGAAAAAAGATAATAGGGGAAAAAATGGCAAAAAATAAAATAAGATATATATGTGAAGAATGTGGATATGAAAGTTCTAAATGGTTAGGTAAATGTCCAAATTGTGAAAATTGGAATACTTTTAAAGAGGAAAATGAACTTTCATTCAGTAAAAGTAATAATAAGACAAAAAATATAAGTGCTGTTAAATTAGATGAAATAGAAACTATGTCTAATTATAGATATACAACTACACTAAAAGAATTTGATAGAGTTCTTGGTGGTGGATTGGTAAAAGGGGAAGTAGTTTTACTTACTGGAAGTCCTGGAATAGGAAAATCTACATTACTTTTACAAAGCTCAAAAGAGTATTGTAAATATGGAAAAATATTATATTTATCAGGAGAAGAATCAGTAAATCAAATTAAATTTAGAGCAAATAGACTTCATGTTAATGAAAATAATTTATACTTATTAAATGAGACAGAAATAGAGTCTATATTAGAATTTATAAAAAAGGAAAAACCAAATGTAGTGATAATAGATTCTATTCAAACTATTTATAGTAATACTATAGATTCAATTCCAGGAACAATTACTCAAATAAGAGAGTGTACTTTGAAAATAGTTGAAATAGCAAAAAAAATGGAAATATCTTTTTTTATAGTAGGACATGTAACCAAAGATGGAAAAGTAGCAGGGCCAAAATTATTAGAGCATATGGTTGATGCAGTTCTTAACTTTGAAGGTGAAGAAGGAAATTATTATAGAATTCTAAGAGGAATAAAAAATCGTTTTGGTTCTACTAATGAAATAGGGATATTTAACATGGAAGAAGATGGCATAAGTGAAATAAAAAATCCTTCAGAATTTTTTTTGAGTGAACGAGACGAAAAAAATATAGGAAGTATAGTGGTGCCAATATTAGAAGGAAGTAAAATATTTTTATTAGAAGTACAAAGTTTACTAATTAATTCAGAATTTGGAATACCAAGAAGAATTGTACAAGGTTTTGATAAAAATAGAGTACAGATATTATCAGCAGTAATAGAAAAAAAATTATCTCTGAATCTAGCAAATAAAGATATTTTTATAAATATACCTGGAGGAATAAGTATAAAAGATACTTCAGCGGATTTGGCAGTAGTTATGTCTATTTTTTCAGCCTTTAAAGATATAGAAATTAGTCAAAAAATAGCAGCTATAGGTGAACTAGGTCTTAGAGGTGAAATAAGAAAAGTAGCTTTTATAGAAAAAAGACTTATTGAACTTTATAAACTTGGATTTAAAGGAGTATATGTTCCAGAGAGTAATAGAAAAGATTTGGAAAATAAAAATATTAATTTAAAAATAATATACTTAAAAAATTTAAATGATTTATTAGAAAGGATGAGGTAAACATGTATAAAAATAAAGAAATAAAAGATATCCTTTCTTTTGTAGCACCAGGAACAGAAATAAGAAAAGGTTTAAATAATATTCTTGATGCAGGGACAGGAGGACTTTTAGTAATAGGTGATGATAAAGGAATATTAGAAATAATAGATGGAGGATTTTTTATTGATTGTGATTATAATCCTCAAAGGATTTATGAATTGGCTAAAATGGATGGTGCAATAATTCTTAGTAAAGACATAAATAAAATATTATATGCAAATGTTCAACTTCAACCAAATCCTAAAATAGAAACAACAGAAAGTGGAACAAGACATAGAACTGCTGAAAGAGTAGCTAAACAAACAGGAGAATTAGTTATATCAATTTCTCAAAAAAGAAAAAGAATATCAATATATAAAAATAATATAAAGTATCTTTTACGAGATATAAGTGTTATAATGACTGAAGCCTCACAAGCAATGAAAACGTTAGAAAGATATAAAGAAGTTTTAGTAAAATCACTTACAAATCTTACAATGATGGAATTTGATGATTTAGTTACATTATATGAAGTATGTATGATTATACAAAAATTTGAGCTTATGGTTAGAATATCAAAAGCGTTAAAATTAAATATTATAGAATTAGGAACAGAAGGAACTTTGTTATCACTTCAACTTGATGAAATAATGAATGAGATTAATATAGAAATACAGGATTTAATAAGAGATTATTATAAAATAGAAGAAGAAACAGAAAACGAAGACATTTTTGAAAAATTAGAAGAGTTAACAGAAGAAGAACTATTGGACTTAAAAAATATCTCTTATATACTCGGATATAAAAGAAGTTATGCTAGTTTAGATACAAAAGTAGTCCCAAAAGGATTTAGAATATTAGGGAAAATAATAAGACTTACAACTAAAGATATAAAAATTTTAGTATCTCATTTTGATGGATTAAATAATATTTTAAGTGCATCAGAAGAAGAGTTAGCAGAGATAGATAATATAAGTAAATTTAAAGCTAAAATTATAAAAAATGGAATAAGGAGGTTAAGATTTACAATAGAGCTTGAAAAAAAATAAGGAGGAAAAAAATGGCAGATTTTAATAACCCTAATTTTAAAAAATTTATTAATTTTGTAAAAAAATTGGGCTTTTTAAGCATAGTAATTGTATTAGCGCTTTATTTGTTAACAGGAATATATACAGTAGGACCAGATGAAAAAGCAGTTGTACTTACTTTTGGTAAATACACAAAAGAAAGTAATCCAGGATTAAATTGGTATTTTCCAGCTCCTATTGGGAAAGTAATCAAAGTTAAAACAACAAAAGTATATAGAGAAGAAATAGGCTTTAGAACTATTGATCCAGGACCACCAGCAAAATATCAAGATAAAAGGACAGAATCTCTTATGTTAACAGGAGATGAAAATATTGTAGAAATAGATTTTACAGTACAATACAAAATAAATAATGTTAAAAAATTTCTTTTTAATGTAAAAAATCAAAGAAAGCTTGTATATGATGCAGCACAAGCATCACTTAGAACTGTAGTGGGAAACTCGACATTAGAAAATATTTTAACTATAGGAAAAGGTGAGATACAATCTCAAACACAAAAAAAATTACAAAAATTATTAGATGTTTATGATAGTGGGATAAGTATTGTAAATATACAATTACAAGATGTTCAACCTCCTAAAGAAGTATTAAATGCATTTAAAGATGTAGCTAGTGCAAGAGAAGATAAAGTAAGATATATAAATGAAGCAAATGGGTATAGAAATGATATTTTACCAAAAGCAAGAGGAGAAGCTGAAAAACTAATAAATGAAGCTTTAGCATATAAAGAAAAAAGAATTAAAGAAGCAGAAGGAGATGTAGCTAGATTTTTACAACTTTATGAAAAATATCAATTAGGTAAAGAAGTAACAAAAACTAGACTATATTTAGAAACATTAGAAAAAGTAATGCCAAATGTAGATAAAACTATTATTGATAAAAATCTTGATAGTGGTCTACTTAATATTATTGACAAAGGAGGCATTACAAATGAAAAGTAGAATATTTTTAGGAGTAATTATAATTGCTATTGTAGTTGTATTTTCTAGTATGTTTCAAGTAAATGAAATGGAACAAGCAATATTAATTAGGTTAGGGAAACCAGTTGGTAAACCTATTGAAACTTCTGGATTAAAATTTAAAATGCCAATAATAGACCAAGTTGTAAAATTTGATAAAAGAATATTAGAATATGATTCAGAGCCAAAAGAAATAATAACGAAAGATAAGAAAAATTTAGTAGTAGACAGTTATGCGAAATGGAAAATAAAAGATCCATTAAAATTTTTACAAACTGTTAATAGTTATGTTGGGGCACAAACTAGAATAGATGATATAGTGTATTCGGAGCTTAGACAAGTAATAGGAAAATATACATTGATTGAAATTATTTCTACTGAAAGAGAAAATATAATGGAAATAATAACAAAAGATAGTTCTGTAAAATTAGCTGAATTTGGAATAGAGCTTATAGATGCTCGTATGAAAAGAGCAGAACTTCCTAAACAAAATGAAGAAAATATTTATAGAAGAATGGAAGCTGAAAGAAATGAACAAGCAAAAAAATATAGAGCAGAAGGGCAAGAAATTTCATTACAAGTAAAATCAAATGCAGATAAAGAAAAAACAATTATTTTAGCAGAAGCATATAAAACATCTCAAAATATTAAAGGAGAAGGAGATTCAAAAGCATTGCAAATATATGCAGAAGCTTATAATAAAGATAAAGAATTTTATAGATTTGTAAGAACTCTTGAAGCATATGAAAAAATATTTGGAGAAAAAAATAATAATAGAATGATATTATCAACAGAAACAGAATTATTTAGAGTTTTATCAGAAACTAAATAAAATTTAAAAAAAGGACATTTTGTCCTTTTTTTTATTAACTATAATTAATAACTAAAAGGAACATTGTATAATTAATTGCACAAATAAATAAAAAAAAAGACACATCTAATAAGAATCTATGCTAAAATGTTGAATCACTAAAAACAATATTT